>DATIYD010000043.1:0-3417 GCA_035517975.1 Thermoleophilia bacterium
CCTCGGCCATGCGGATCAGGTCGCGGGCCTCGGTCTCGTCTTTGACGGAGACGACGATGTTGTGCTTCTCGGAGGCGCGCAGGCAAGCGTCGAACTCGTGCAGCACGCGCGTCTCGACCGGGCAGTCCTGGGCCGAGACGAGGGCCGACGTGGCGGAGATGTTGTCGAGACCCTGGACGACCTTGGCCGCGGCGCTCACGTCGGCCTTGGTCGAGGCGCGCACCGTGCCGTCGTGCTCGCGCACGAAGGTGGCGCAGCCGTCGCGTGTGATGTAGGCGTGCTCGCCGTCGAGCGGCAGGTCGAACGCGGCCGTGCGGCCGCCCAGCGTGAAGTGGTGGGGCAGGGTGGTCAGGGCACGCTCGACGAGGGCGGGCGGCAGCTTGGCGACGGTGGTCTCGTAGTCGACGTCGGCGCCGGCCTCGGCCAGCACGTCGAGGGCCCGCTTCGAGTAGTACACGCAGCCGACCTCGGAGAGGATGTCGAGCGAGGTCTCGTGGATGCGGCGCACCTCGTCGGGAGAGACGATCTGCAGGGGGCGGCGCCTTGCGACGCGGCGGGTCTCGGCGTGAGTCACAGGGCCTCCTCGGGGTCGCTGCGGGCGGCCGGCGGGGTGTCACGGGCCGCCCGCGCGACCTGGCGACGGGCGACGGGCGGGAAACACCCCGGCACGGTGCGCCGGGCGTGGGACAGTATAATCGGAGCCGGAACGTCAGCCAACACGGCACCGACAGGAGAGGCGCGCATGCTCGATCTCGCTCCCGATCTCGGCGTGAGCGGGGGGCACCTCGTGTTCGAAGGGGTCGACCTCGTCGAGCTCGCCCGCCGGGTCGGCACGCCGTTCTACGTGTTCTCGCCCCGGCGCATCGGCGCCAACGTGCACGACCTGGTGCGGGCCTTCACGAGCCGCCACGCCGACACCGAGATCTTCTTCGCCAGCAAGGCCTGCTCCAACCTGTGGTTCCTGGGCGAGGTGCGGCGGGCCGGCATCGACGTCGAGGTGAACTCGGGGGGCGAGCTCGCCAAGGCCCGCCATGCCGGCTTCGCACCCGGGCAGATCGTCTTCAACGGGGTGGCCAAGAGCTGCGACGAGATCCGCGCGGCGCTGCGCGCCGGCGTGCGCGGTCTCACCGTCGACTCGCTGTTCGAGCTCGAACGTATCGCCGCCGAGGCCTCCGCGCTCGGCCTCAGGGCGCCGGTCGACCTGCGGGTCGACGTGCACGTGCCGACGCTCACCCATCCGGGCCTCGTCACCGCGCACGGCGGCAAGTTCGGGATCGATCGCGACGACGCGCTCGCCGCCTTCGCCTACGCGAGAGACGACGAGGCCCTCGACCCTCGCGGCCTGCACGTGCACGTGGGCTCTCAGATCACCGGCCTCGAGCCCTACCGCGTGGCGGTCGACAGGGCGCTCGACCTGATCGACGAGATCGAGGCCGCCGGTCTGCGGCTCGAGCGCCTGAACGCCGGCGGCGGGTTCGCCGTGCCGTATCGCGCGGAAGCCGTCTGCGAGCCGGTCGATTACTTCTGCGCCCCGCTTTCGATCGACGAGTACGCGGCCGCCATCTGCGAGCCGCTCGAAGCGCGCCGCCCCGAGCTGAAGCTGCTGCTCGAGCCGGGGCGCTTCGTCGCCGGCAACACGGCGCTGCTGGTGACGACGATCGAGAACGAAAAGACGAAAGGCCGGCGCGACGAGACGGGCAGGCGTGTCGGCGACGAGCGCTGGCTCACGATCGACGCAGGCTTCAACACCCTGCTCGAGCACACCAACTACCACTGGTACTACCGCACGGTCGTGGCCAGCCGTGCCGACGAGCCGGCCGATACCGCGTTCCGGCTGGCGGGCCCGCTGTGCGACGGCGGCGACGTGTTCGTCGGCGACGACGACACGCCCTTTCGCGTCTTTCCGGCCGCGACGGCGCCCGGCGACGTGGTGGCGTTCTTCGACGCGGGCGCCTACGGCCTCGAGCAGATGCACCCCTACAACGCCCGGCCGCGTGCCGCCGCCTACGCCGTGCTCGATGGAGAGCTCAGCCAGATCCGGCTCGCCGACACGCTCGACGACATGGTCGCAGCCGATCTGGCGCCGGCCCTGCCGCTGCCACGCGGCGACGATGTGGTCTCGACGGCATAGGCGCGCGACGCACGTCACGCCTGCCTGAGCGGCGACGTCGTCGTCGATCGACGGCTTCTAGAGGATCGTCGCGAGCCGGTCCGCGAGGCCGGGCACGACCGCCAGCTTGAGCCCCAGGTCGCAGTAGACGCGCGTGTTGGGCAACGCCCGCCGGTGGAGCTGTGCCTGCTGGGTGAAGGCCGCCACCGGCATGGCCACCTCGAGGCCGGCACGTCGGCACGCCGAGACGATCTCGTCGCGGCGCTCGCGCGTGGGGGCCAGGGCGATGAGGAACCGCCAGTTGGGATGAGCGCCGGCGCCGTTGCTGCCCGCGCCGAGCACCTCGAGCCCGGCGGCGGTGAGCCGCTCGGCCGCGGCCGCGGCCACGTCGTGGCGGCGCTCGAGGGCTCCGGCGAGCTCGGCCATGGAACGCACGCCTGCCGACGCCGCCGCCTCGTCGATGCGATAGCCGTTGACCATGCCGTCGGCGCAGTCGTGAGAGAAGCACTCGTCGTCGGTGGCGATGACGGTGGAGCGCAGGGCGATCAGGTGGCGCTCGAGGCTCTCGGACGAGGTCGTCACGAGGCCGCCGGCCGACGGCGAGTCGCCAAAGGCGAAGACCGAGAGCGCGCCGGCGGCGCCGACGGCGCGACCGTCGACCGTCGCGCCAAGGGCGCTGCGGCAGTCCTCGAGCAACGTGAGGCCACGATCGTCGGCCACGGTGCGCAGGCCGTCGGTGAGCGCCGGGTAGCCCGCCTCGTGCACGGTGAGCACGGCGCGCGTGCCCGGCCCGATGAGCCGGTTGGCGTCGGCCGCCTCGAGGAAGGGCCGGTTGGGGGCTTCGATGTCGGCGAAGACCGGACGCCCGCCGGCCAGGATCACGAGATTGGCGATCGACGGCGACGAAGTGGCCGGCAGGATGACCTCGCGGCCGTCGCCCACGTCGACCGTGAGGAGCGCGAGGTGCAGGGCCGCCGAGCCGCCGGCCACGGGTACGACGTGGCGCTCGAAGTAGGCCTCGGCGGTCTCCTGCAAGCGGACGGCCGCCGAACCCTGGGTCAGCCAGCCAGACTTGAGCGCTCCGGCGGCGAGGTCGGCGGTCTCGCGTTCGGAGTCGGTGGAGTCGGCCCTCTTGCCAGGGAACCGGACCACCTTGTCGTCGCGCGAGTCCACCGTCGGTCGCCTCACTGCCGCCGTTGCCTTGACGCCGCACGGTCTGCGTACCCGTTCTCACTCGAAATGAGGCGTGTGCTCGAAGCGGACCGGTGCGCGCCGGCGCGAGGGCGACGGGGAGGGGCGGGCGGCAG
>DATIYD010000044.1:0-2751 GCA_035517975.1 Thermoleophilia bacterium
AGGCGCTGGCAGCTCTTCATGACGGCCGTGCCGGCGCGCCCGAAGAAGGCCACGCCTTCGTGCACCTCGCTCGGCTGGGCGCGGTACTTGAGCAGCATGATGTCGGCCAGCGGGTGCCCCGAGCCGATCACCGGCATCGACTTGCTGTGCGAGCAGAGCCGACAGCGAAGCAGCTCGCCGGTGAGATCGTTGATCTCGGAGATGGCGCGCGTCAGGTACTTGTCGTAGATCTCGTTGGGCTGTCCCACAGATCCTGCCCTGCCGTTGTCTGACCCTTCTATTTTGCGCCGCTCGGAGAATTCCTGCGCTCCGCCACGCGCCGCGCTCCCGCCACGGGCCGGCAGACCGGGGCGCGCCATCAGCGCTGTACCCCGCTTTCGTGCGGGGTCTGGAGCAGTTTCAGCGACTGCAGGTAGAGCAGGCTCCGGGGCCGCCGGATGATGTGGCTGCGACGGAGCGCCTCGACGAAATCGTCGGGTCCGGTGAACTCGCCCATGCCGGTGAGCGCCGTGCCCAGGCCGGGCAGCACGTGGGCGTCGCTGCCGGCCGCGGCGGGCACGCGGTGGCGCTCGGCGAAGCGTACGGCCTTGCCGTTGAAGCCGGGGTAGGCGATGCGCGAGTTGAAGACCTCGATCACGTCGATGTCGGTGAGGTTGGCCTTGAGCAGGATGCTGCCGGGCACGGGGGCGTGCATGCGGTCGAAGGGATGCGGCACGTAGACGATCGCCTCCTGGCGCTTGATCTCGGCGATCGTTTCGGCGAAGGTCTGGCCGGGCGCGATACGTTCCTTCAGGAACAGCCCGATGACCTCGCCCTCAGAGGTCTTGACCTCCTCGCCGACGATCACCCGCACGCCGTAGCGCTCGCTCAGGGCGAGAGCCTCGAAGCCGCCCGCTACCTCGTTGTGGTCGGTGATGGCGATCACGTCGAGGCCCACCTCGGCCGCGCGCTCGAGGACCTCCTCGACCGCCATGGCGCAGTCCTTGGAGTGGTGGGTGTGCACGTGGAGGTCGGCAAACAGCTCGGGCTCGAGGTGGCGGCGCGGCGCCGAGCGGTGACGCAGGCGCCCGCGGATGACATCGCGGTAGAGCTGCATCACCTCGTCGGAGACGATGTCCCAGCTGTAGCGTTTCACACTCGCGAGGCCGCGGGTCGCGCAGGCCTCGCGCAGCGCCTCGTCGCGCAGCAGCCGCTCGAGGCCGGCGGACAGGGCGCGCGCGTCGCGCGGCGGCACCAGGAGACCCTCGGCACCGTCACGCACCACGTCACGATAGCCGTCGATGTCCGAGGCGAGCACGGCCGTGTGCGTGGCCATCGCCTCGAGCAGGACGATACCGAACGACTCGTTGCCAAGCGAGGGCGCGCAGAAGACGTCGGCGTCCTGGTAGAGGTCGGGCAGCTCGTCGTGGACGATGCGGCCCCGAAAGCGCACGCACCCGGCGAAGCGCTCGGGCACGAGGTGGGCGAACTTCTCGACGTGCTCGTCGCTGCCGCAGACGTCGAGCTCGAAGGGCGGCAGGTCGGCCGTCACGTGGCGCAGGGCGCGCAGCAGCACGCCCAGGCCCTTGCGGCGCGAGTCGCCGCCCACGAAGAGCACGCGCAGCGGGCCGGGCCGGCGGGCGCCCGGCGGGCAGAAGCGCGTGAGGTCGATGCCGTTGGGGATCACCCGGAACTGGCCGGCGAAGTAGCGCGCCGCCGTGTCGCGGGCCGCCGGCGAGACGGCGATGACGCCGTCGAAGACCGGGAACACGCGCTTCAGGATGGGCTTACCCAGCCAGTACCAGAAGAAGCGCTCGGAGTTGGCGTGAAAGGTGGAGACGATCGGGCACTCGGCGTGGTTCATGGCGCTCCAGCCGAGGCTCGGCACGAAGGGCTCGTGGATGTGCAGCACGTCGAACTCCTCGTTCTCGAGCACGACGTCGACGTTCGAGAGCAGGTCGATGGGCGGCGAGAGGTAGCTCACCGAGCGGTTGTGACGCACCGAGAAGGTGCCGCCGGCGAAGAAGTGGCGCGGGTAGGGTTCGTCGTCGGCGAACAGCCCTTCGCGCTCGCCGAGGAGCACCTCGCGCACGCGTTCGCGGGCGGCCTTGACGGCCAGGCGGTCGTCGCTCGGCGCGATGATCGTCACGCGGTGACCCTGCGCGGTGAAACGCTCGGCCAGGGCCGCGATGTGGTTGTTGACCCCGCCGGGCACCGTCCAGGCGTACGGCGTGAGCATGGCGATCCTGTAGCCTGTGCCGTCCACTTGCCCCGCCGCGCTCATGCGGCGGCCCCGGGGGCCGCCGCTCCTAACCCTGGCAGACCGCCGTGGCGCCGCGGCCTTCGCCGCAGATGAACTGCTCGGTGAGCTCGCGGCACTCGTCGTCGGGGTGCTGGATCGGCGGCGACTTCATGAAGTACGAGCTCGGCGCCTCGAGCGAGCCGCAGAGGCCGCGGTCGAGGCCGATCTTGGCGCAGCGCACCGCGTCGATCACGATGCCGGCCGAGTTGGGCGAGTCGACGACCTCGAGCTTGAGCTCGATGTTCAGCGGCACGTCGCCGAAGGTGCGACCCTCCATGCGGACGTAGGCCCACTTGCGGTCGTCGAGCCACTTGACGTAGTCGCTCGGACCGATGTGCACGTTGCCGGCGCCCATGTCGTAGTCGAGCTGGCTCGTGACCGCGTTGGTCTTGGAGATCTTCTTGGACTCGAGCCGTTCGCGCTCGAGCATGTTGAGGAAGTCGGTGTTGCCGCCCACGTTGAGCTGGCTC
>DATIYD010000045.1:0-3598 GCA_035517975.1 Thermoleophilia bacterium
CGAACGGCCCGTGCGTGCGAGCGTAGCGGCGCAGGAGCTGCAGGCGAGCCTCGGGCACCGGTGCGAGGAAGCTCTCGGGCAGCGTCGGCGGCGGCGCGGCGCCCAGCGCGTCGCGGTACAGGCCGGCGTCGTCGGCGGCGATCCAGCGCTGCTCGCCGGCGATCGCCACGCGGAGCACCCGGCCCTCGTGCTCGAGCCGGGCCAGACCAGCCGCGGCGACATCGGGCGCCGCTCGCTGCGCGACCTCGTCGCCGCTCAGGTCGCCCAGGCGGCGCAGCAGGTCGTGCAGGCCGTCGGCGTCGCGCGCCCGCAGCTCGGGGCGGCGGCGCTGGAGCTCGTCTTCGACCTGGGCGAGGGCGCCGGGATCGATCAGGTCGCGCAGCGCCTCTTGCCCGAGCAGCTCGCGCAGCAGCTCGCGGTCGAGCGCCAGGGCCGCCGCCCGGCGCTCGGCGCTCGGCGTGTCGCCCTCGTACATGTAGGTCGCCACGTAGTCGAAGAGCAGCGACGAGGCAAAGGGCGAGGCGGTGGCCGTCTCGACCTCGACGACGGCGAGCTCCCGGGTCTGCAGGCCGTGGAGCACCTCGGTGAGGCCGGGCAGGTCGAGCACGTCGCGCAGGCACTCCCGGTAGGTCTCGAGGACGATCGGAAACTCGGGGTGGCGGCGGGCCACCTCGAGCAGCGACTGCGCCTTGAGGCGCTGCTGCCAGAGCGGCGTGCGACGGCCGGGATAGGCGCGCGGTATGAGCAGGGCGCGCGCCGCGTTCTCGCGGAAGCGCGCGCCGAACAGGGCGCTCGCGGCGAGCTCGCCTACGACGAGCTCCTCGACCTCGTCGGGATCGATCAGGGCCAGCGCCGCGCCGGGCGGCTCGTCGGCGTCGGGCAGGTGGACGATGATCCCGTCGTCGGACCAGATCGCCCCCGCCTCGAGGCCCAGGACGGCGCGCACCCGGGCCGTCAGGGCCAGCGCCCAGGCGGCGTGCACGCGCCCCCCGAACGGCGTGAGCACGCAGAGCCGCCAGTCGCCGATCTCGTCGCGGAACCGCTCGACGACCACGGTACGATCGGAGGGCAGCACGCCGGTCGCGGCCCGCTGCTCGTCCAAGAACTCGAGCAGGTTGCGGGCGGCGCGCTCGTCGAGATCGTAGTCGCGCTCGAGGGTCTCGGGCTGCTGATCGACGGCCCAGCGCGTGAAGGCGCCGATCGCGGCGCCGAGGGCGCGCGGCCGCCCCACGCCGTCGCCGTGCCAGAAGGGCACGCTGGCGGCCGCGCCCGGCGCCGGCGTGACGACCACACGGTCGCGCGTGATCTCCTCGATGCGCCACGAGGTCGCGCCCAGCAGGAAGCTCTGCCCCACCCGCGCCTCGTAGACCATCTCCTCGTCGAGCTCCCCCACGCGGCGCCCGTCGGGCAGGTTCACGCTGAACAGGCCGCGATCGGGGATGGTGCCGGCATTGGCCACGGCCAGGGCGCGCGAGCCGCTGCGGGCGCGGATCGTGCCCTCGGTGCGGTCCCAGACGATCCGCGCCCGCAGCTCGGCGAACTCCTGCGAGGGATAGCGGCCGTCGAGCATGTCGAGCACGTTCTCGAGCAGGCGGCGATCGAGCTCGGCGAAGGTCAGCGTGCGGCGCAGCAGGTCGTGCAGGGCATCGACCGCCACGCCCTCGTCGCCGGCGGCGGCGGCGATGGCGACCACCTGCTGGGCGAGCACGTCGAGCGGGTTGCGCGGCACCACCGTGGGTTCGATCAGACCCTCGCGCATGCGGTGCGCCACCACGGCGCACTCCACGAGGTCGGCCCGGAACTTGGGGAAGATGCGCCCCCGCGAGACCTCGCCGACGCCGTGGCCGGCGCGGCCGATGCGCTGCAGGCCGCGGGTGACCGATTTGGGCGACTCGACCTGCACGACCAGGTCGATGGCGCCCATGTCGATGCCGAGCTCGAGCGACGAGGTGGCCACCAGGCAGGGCAGGCGGCCGGCCTTGAGCTCGTCTTCGATCACGAGACGCTCCTCGCGGGCGAGCGAGCCGTGGTGGGCGCGGGCGATCTCGCGGACGGGCCGTCCGGCGTCGCTTGCCTGCTGGCCGGCGAGATCGTTCAGGCGCAGGGCGATGCGTTCGGCCGTGCGCCGGTTGTTGACGAACACGAGGGTCGTGTGGTGCGCCTCGACGAGCTTCAGCAGCTCGGGGTAGATCGCCGGCCAGATCGAGCGCCGCGTCGACTCGCCGCCGGGCACGCTGCGCAGCTCGAGCGGCGCCTGGGGATCGACCATCGACTCGACCGGCACCTCGATGCGCAGGTCGAGCGGCTTGGCGACGCCGGCGTCGACGATCGCGCAGTCGCGCGCCGGACCCACGAGGAACCGGGCGACCTCGTCGAGCGGGCGCTGGGTGGCCGAGAGACCGATGCGCTGCACGTCGTGACCGGCGGCCTCGACCAGGCGTTCGAGGGTGACCGCCAGGTGAGCCCCCCGCTTGGTCTGGGCCACGGCGTGGATCTCGTCGACGATCACCCACTGGGTGTCGGCGAAGAGCTCGCGCGCCTGGCCGGTCAGCATCAGATAGAGCGACTCGGGCGTGGTGATGAGCACGTCGGGTGGACGGCGCAGCATCTCGCGGCGCTCGCGCTGCGGCGTGTCGCCGGTGCGCACCGCGACGCGGACGTCGGCGCCGATGCCGCGCAGCGGCGCCCGCAGGTTGCGCTCGACGTCGTAGCCGAGCGCCTTCAGCGGCGAGACGTAGACCAGACGCACGGCCCGCCTGGCCGGCTCGGCCGGCGACGGCTCGGCCAGCAGGCGGTCGAGGGCCCAGAGAAAGGCGGCCAGGGTCTTGCCCGAGCCCGTCGGCGCCGAGATCAGCGCGTGACGGCCGCTGGCGATCGCCGGCCAGGCCTGGACCTGGGCCGGCGTGGGTCCGTCGAAGGTGCGCGCGAACCAGTCGCGCACCGGGGCGGTGAAGGGCGCAAGGGCGGGATGCGGTGGCGAGCTGGTCATGTCGGTGTCTGCTTGCCCATCGGCCAGCGAAGCCTACCCAGCGGTTCGGACGAATCAAGGCCGGGGCGCGACTCTCAGTCGTCTCTCAGCCGCGCCTCAGGTTGGTCGCGTACCCTCGTAGACCAAACCGGCGGCGAAAGGACCCGCACCGTGAGTCGAGCCCGACTGAACCTGCTCATCGACGCGGTCATCGGCACCGCGTTCCTCGTGACCGCCGCGACCGGTGTGGTCTTCCTGCTGCCGACCTCGTGGCAGCAGGCCGTGCTCGTCGGCCTGTCGTTCCACGCCTGGCACTGGCTGCACGACTGGAGCGGCGCCGTGGCCGCGGCCGGCGTCGCGCTGCACCTGGCGCTGCACTGGCGCTGGGTCGTCCACACCGCTCGCCGCTGGCTGGCCGATGCCCGTGGCGAGCTGCCGGAGCGCCGCCGGGCCGCTGACCGCGCATCCGCACCAGTGGGCCCACGTCCCAGCGCGCCATCGATCGCGGCAACACGTACCTCACTGTACGAACCGCCGGCGCGACGCGAAGAGCGCGCGTCCCGACCGCAGAGGCGGCCGGCCGGCCGCCTCACCCGGCGCGGATTCATCGTCGGTGCCGCCGGCTTCGGT
>DATIYD010000046.1:0-5575 GCA_035517975.1 Thermoleophilia bacterium
CTGGGGCAGCGACGCCTCGGTGAGCTCGCGGCAGAGATACATGGCGATGTGTCGCGGGTAGGCGACGTCGGCCGTCCGCTTGTCGCCCCGCAGGTCGCTCACGTGGCAGCCGAACTGGCGGGCGACCTCGCTCTGCACCGCCTCGATCGTGATCGGCTGCGAGTATGGCGTCGGCAGGATGTCCTTGAGCGCCTCACGGGCCACCTCGAGGGTGACGCCGGCGTGGGTGATCGAGGCGTAGCTGACCACGCGCCGCAGGGCGCCGACCAGCTCGCGGATGTTGGTCGAGACGCGGCTCGCGATGTAATCGAGGACCTCGGGTTCGTCGATGGTGAACGCGTCGACCTTGATCTGGCGGCGCAGGATGGCGGTGCGCGTCTCGACGTCGGGCCGACCGATGTCGACGACCACACCCTGGCCGAAGCGCGAGCGCAGGCGATCGTCGAGCTCCTCGAGCTCGCGGGGCTGGCGGTCCGAGGTCAGCACGATCTGGCGGTCGTTCTCGTACAGGGCGTTGAAGGTGTTGAAGAACTCGACCTGCGTGCCCTGCTTGCCGGCCAGGAACTGCACGTCGTCGATCAGCAGCACGTCGTTTTCGCGATAGAGCCGCTTGAAGCCGTCGATGCGGCCTTTCTCCGAGACGGCGCTGATGAAGTCGTCGGTGAACCGCTCACAGGTGACGTACTTCACGCGCAGCCGCGAGTCGGTCCGCAGGACCTCGTGGGCGATCGCCTGGAGCAGGTGGGTCTTGCCGAGCCCGGTGCCGGCGTAGATGAAGACCGGGTTGTAGGCGTCGCTCGGCGTCTCGGCGACGCTGCGCGCCACGGCGGTCGCATACTCGTTGTGGGGCCCCACGACCCAGCGGTCGAAGACGTAGCGTGAGTTGAGCCCGGTGGTGTCGTCGGCGCCGTCGCCGGCCAGGGCGCCGTCGCCGGCGACCCTCGACGCCGGCGCGGCCGCGGGGACCCCGTCGGCGCCGCCGCCGGGCGCCGCCGTGGGCGCCTCCGCGGAGGTCGCGGCGGCGCGCTCGTCGACCACGAGTCGTACCTCGATGTCGGCCGACATGACCGCGCGCAGGGCCTCGCGCAGGATCTGGCCGAAGCGCGATTCGACCCAGTCGCGGGCGAACTCGTTGGGCAGGCCGACGACGAAGGTGCCGTCGTCGAGACCGACCGGCACGGTGCGCTCGAACCACAGGCGGAAGGTGGCGTCGTTGACGCGCCCCCTGATCTGCTCGCGCGCCTCGTTCCAGATGAGTGTCAGCTGCTCGTCGATCGGTGACCTCGTCGTGGTCTCGAGCCTCTCCGGATGGTCGCGCCGGGCTCGGGTGTTGCCGGGGAACGTAGCGACCCGTCGACCACCGGATACGCAGACGCTAGAAGAGCGATTCGAGGAGGCTCATGCCCTCTTCGGTGAGGGCGCGCTTGCCGTCGCCGCGCGAGTGTACCAAGCCCATCTCCTCGAGTAAATGCAACTCCCGGTAGGCCGTCGCGGGGGCCACGTGCAGCTCCTTGGCCAGGGCGCTCGGTCCCGCCACGTTCAGCTCCATGAGCAGGACGAGGATCTTCTTCTGGCGCGTCGTCAGGCGCGGCGCCGGCGGCGTGCTGCGCGGCGGCTCCGCTCCGGGGGCGGCCTGCTCCGGCATCTTGATGGTGAACACCGCGCCCCCGCCGAGGTTGTCCTCGACGGTGATCGCGCCGCGCAGGAAAGCGAGCGACTCGCGGGCGATCGGCAAGCCCGAGCCCACGCCCCGGATGAAGCGTCGCTGGGCCGCCGTCGCCGTGGTGAAGCCGGGCTGGAACGCCCGGTCCTTGTCGTCGACCCCCGGACCGTGGTCGGAGATGCGCACCACGCGGCCGCCGTCGAGGATGGTGATCACCACGTCGCGGAAGGTGGCGTGGATGAGGTTCTCGATCAGCTCGTTGATGACCGTGAACGGCACGTTGCCGCCCTGCTCGCGGCACGAGTGGTAGGTCTTCTCGGCGAGCGAGGCGATGAGCCCAGGGACGTCGCGCTCCTCGACGCTCGTCACGCGCGGCGGGCTGGTGAGGGTGTCGTAGACGGCGATGCGCGGCGCGCCCGGTCCGAGCGGGGCGCCGTGGCGAGACGTCTCCTCGTCGATGGTCGCTCCGGATGGCGGCGGGTCGGCACCGGCCTCCCCGGGGGCGCCGTCGCTCCCGGGCGCCACGACGGTCGCGGTCGCGCTGCCTGGGGAGCCCGCGTCCTGGGCGAGCAGCCTGTCGAGGAACGACTCCATGGGGGGATGGAGTATAGCAGAGCACCGGTGGCCCCGCGGCCCGCCGTGAAAAGCGCCTTTGCAGGTAAGAGACGCCGGTTCTCCACAGGGTTTTCGACATCTGTGGAATCGTTGGGCCGCCGGCGCCGCCCGCGAGCGCAATTTCCGGCGTTTGTGGAAAAGGCGCTTTCAGCGGCCCTTGTCGCTGAGCCACCGGAGGTGGTCGGGTCGTCCCTCCCGATCGCGACGGGCTCACCGGTGTCGCCACGTCCGGCAACGGACGAAACCGCCGCAAATCAGCTACGTTTGCCACCGACCCGACCGGCGTCCGGATGTCAAGGGAAGTCGTGGCCGTGAGCGGCTTGTTGCCCCTCGGTTCGAGCCTGTGAGCGCGAGAAAAGGAAGTTATCCACATATTCCACAGGGCGCTCTCAGGCCGTCCGCGGCGTCCCTGAAACGGTGACCCGGCGGGCGGGGGTGCCGACGGCGCCCGTTCCGACGTATGCCCCACCGGCACAGGGGTATGATGCATCTGTCCTGCGGAGCTCCTGGACGAGGGGCTGAGAGGGCGCTTCCTAGCGCCGACGCGCAGAACCTGACCACCCCAGAGAGGGTGGCGGCGCGTTCGTCGCGCCGCTGGGTAATGCCAGCGAAGGGAGAACACCGTGTCGCAGCATCCGCAGATCTCACCCGTCGAACCCCGGCCGCGGTCCGGCGCGACCTCGCCGGCCGGCCGGGTCAACGCCAATCCCGCCCACTGGAGCACGGCCGCGATCGCCGAGATGGCGATCGCCGTCGCGCTGGCCGCGGCGCTCGGCCTCGTCAAGCTGTTCGTCATGCCGCAGGGCGGCTCGGTCAGCCTCGAGATGCTGCCCATCCTGTTCATCGCCGTGCGGCGCGGCCTGGTGCCCGCGGTCACCGTGGGCGTCGTCTACGGCTTCGTGCAGCTTCTCCTGCCCGGCGCCTTCCTCGTGCAGCCGGTCCAGGTCCTGCTCGACTACCCGCTGGCCTTCGGTGCGCTGGGCCTGGCGGCGCTCGTGCCGGTGCCTGTCTCGCCGGTCCGCCTGAACTGGCGCGAGATCCGGCCGGCGCCGGCCAGGGTGGTGCCGTTCCTGGCTCTGCTCAGCGGGGCCGTCGTGCTCGGGGTGAGCGCGCGCTTCGTCTGTCATTTCCTGTCGGGCATCATCTTCTTCGGCTCCTACGCCCCGGCCGGCCAGGCAGTCTGGATCTACTCGCTCACCTACAACCTGCTGTACCTGGCGCCCGAGGCGGTGCTCACCGTGGTGCTGCTGGCGCTGCTCACGGTCGCCTACGACGAGGCCGGCGTCGCGCGCGGCGGGCGCAGCCTGCCGTGACCACCGTCATCTGCCTGAACGGCGAGTACGAGGACGACGCCTGGTACCTGAGCCAGGTCGATGCGGCGCAGGCGGTCGGGGCCGCCGACGGCGGCCACGCATTCCTGCGCCGCCACGGCCGCTGGCCCGCCCTGCTGATCGGCGACTTCGACTCGCTCGACGCCGGCCTGCTCGCCGAGGCGGAGGCGGCCGGCGTCGAGGTCGTGCGCCACCCGGCCCGCAAGGACGAGACCGACGCCGAGCTTGCCGTCGCGCAAGCCGAGGCGCGGTTCCCGGACGAGATCGTGCTCCTGGGCGCGCTGGGCGGCGCGCTCGACCACGTGCTGGGCCACCTGAGCATCCTGCAGGGCCTCGCGGCTCGCGGCCGGACCGCCCGCATCGCCGCGCCCGGGCTGGCCGCCACGGTCGTCTGCGCGCCCGCTCACCTGCAGTTCGCCGCCCCCCTCGGCACCGAGGTCTCCCTCGTCGCGCTCTCCCCGGACGTCGTGCTCAGCCTGCGCGGCCTCGAGTACGAACTCACCCGCGAACGGCTGTCGCCGACCGCCTGCCGCGGCCTCGGCAACAGCCTGGCGGCAGCCGACGGGCGCCTCGACCTCGAGAGCGGCGCGCTGCTCGTGCTGGTCTTCGACGGCCGCGAGACCTTCGCGGCTCCGGACGCTGCCGGGTAAGATAGGCGACGAAGGAGGTCCCCTGGTGATCCCACTGAGCGAGGCCGTCGATCTTGTCCTTGCCGCCGTGCGGCCGCTCGGCGCCGAGCAGGTGCCGCTGCTCGAGGCGCTGGGGCGCACGGTCGCCGCCGACGTCGTCTCGCCGGCCGACGTGCCCTCGTTCGACAACTCCGCCATGGACGGCTTCGCCGTCAGGGGCGCCGACCTCGGCGCCGCCGCGAGCGAGGGTCTCGCCATCGTCGCCGAGATCCCGGCCGGCAGCGTGGCCTCGGCGCCGCTGCGTCCGGGCGAGGCCGCCCGCATCATGACCGGCGCCCCGCTGCCGGGCGGCGCCGACACGGTCGTCCAGGTCGAGCATGTCGAGGAGCGCGCGGGCAGGGTCTACGTGCGCCGCGCGCCGGCCGTGGGCCGCAACCTGCGCCGCGCCGGCGAAGACGTGCGGCGCGGCGACGTCGTGCTGCCGCGCGGCTCTCACATCGGTCCGGCCGAGCTCGGCGTGCTCACCTCGATCGACGTCGCCGAGCTCTCGGTCGCGCGCCGGCCGCGGGTCGGGATCCTGGCCACCGGCAGCGAGCTCGTGCCTCCGGGAACGCCGCTCGGCCCCGGCCAGATCCGCAACTCCAACTCGTTCACCGCCTGGGGCCAGGTGCTCGCCGCCGACGCAGTGCCGGTCATGCTGGGCATCGCCGCCGACGACCCCGACGAGACCCGGCGGCTGATCGCGCGCGCCCTCGAAGAAGACGTCGTCATCACCTCGGGCGGCGTCTCGGTGGGCGATTACGACTTCGTGAAACAGGTCGAGGAAGAGCTCGGCGTCGAGAAGCGCTTCTGGGGGGTGGCCACCAAGCCGGGCAAGCCGGTCGCCTTCGGCGTGTACGGCGAGCGGCTCGTGTTCGGCGTGCCCGGCAACCCGGTGGCCGCGATGGTCTCGTTCGAGCTGTACGTGCGGCCCGCGCTCCTTGCCATGCAGGGCCGGCGCGACATCTGGCGGCCCTGGGTCACTGCCGTCGCTGCCGAGCCCGTCAAGCCCACCACGGACCGTGTCGAGGTGCGGCGCTGCCTGCTCCTGCGCGACGACGACGGCTCCTGGCGCTTCACGACCACCGGTCCGCAGGGCTCCGCGATCCTGCGTTCGATGGTGCTGGCCGACGGCCTGGTGTTCGTGCCCTGTCCGCACCCCGGCGGCGAGGTCGGCGACCCCTACGTCGTCATGCTGCTCGAGGGCTCGCGGGTGGAGCGCCCGCCGTTTCCCGACCTGGGGGCCGCTACTTCAGGGTGAAGCCGGCCGCGGTCGCCCAGACCACGAGGCGGTGGCT
>DATIYD010000047.1:0-3077 GCA_035517975.1 Thermoleophilia bacterium
AGCGGCGCGGCGCTCTACGAGTGACGCCGCCGGCCCGCTCATTCGACCTGCTGGTCGCCGGCGACGCCGTGCCCGACGTGATCGTCGGCGACGTCGCCGGCGAGATCGCCTTCGGCCAGGCCGAGACGCTGGTCGAGCACGGCGCGCTGACGGTCGGAGGCTCCTCGGCGATCATGGCCTGCGGCGCCGCCCGGCTCGGCCTGCACGTCGCTTTCGCCGGCGTGCTGGGCGACGATGCCGCGGGGCGCTTCATGCTCGATGAGCTCACGGCTCGCGGCGTCGACGTGTCGGGTTGCGTCGTGCTCGCCGGCCGAGCCACCGGCCTTACGGTGCACCTGGTGCGGCCGGGCACGGAGCGCGACCGGGCCATGCTGACCTCGCTCGGCTGCATGGGCGAGCTCACGGCTGCGATGGTGCGGGATGCGCTCGTGCGCCTGGGCGACATGTTCGCGCGCCCGATCCGTCACCTGCACGTGGGCTCGTTCTACCTGCTGCCCAGGCTGGCGCCCGACCTGGCCGGCGTCTTCGCCGCGGTCCGTCGGGCCGGTGGCACCACCTCGCTCGACACGCAGGGCGACTGGCAGGGTATCTGGCAGGGAGGCCTGCGCGAGGCGCTGCGCGAGACCGACGTTTTCCTGCCCAACCGCGACGAGGCGCGGGCCGTGGCGGCCAGCCTCGGAGCGGCGCCCGTCGGGGCGTCGGGCGCGCCCGACGGGGCGCCCGGCGCGACCGATGAGACGCTCCTCTCGGCGCTCGCCGCCCTCGGGCCGCTGCCCGTCGTGAAGTGCGGCGCCGAGGGCGCTGTGTCGCTCGACCGCGCGGCGCTCGTGCGCGTCGGCACCCTGCCGGGTGCGCCCGTCGACACCATCGGCGCCGGCGACAGCTTCGACGCCGGCTTCGTCTACGGCCGCCTGCAGGGCTGGTCAGTCTTGCGCAGCCTCGCCCTGGCGACCGCCTGCGGCTCGCTCTCGACGCGAGCGGCCGGCGGCGTCGCGGCCCAGCCGACGCTCGACGAGGCCCTGGCCGCGGCGCCGCCGGCCGGCACGTAGCCGCCGGTCGTGTACTTCGCCGGCGCAGTGCCCGAATGGCCAAACGAGGGCCGGGTTTTGGCCATCGCATACCGTTGACCTAACGACGCGGCGCTGCGAGTGTCAGACCAGCGGAACAAGCCGCTGCACCCGCCGCGTTCATTCGGCGACGTCTCCTCCGCGCACGAGAAAGAGCTGCAGCTCGCACCGAGCCTAACGACAGGGAGGTCGGAGTGGTCAAGATCCGTCTTACGCTGAACGGCGTCACGCACCAGGTGGTAGCCGACCCGCAAGCGAGCCTGCTCGACATCCTGCGCGACACGTATCGGCTGACCGGCGCCAAACAGTCGTGCGACAAGAAGGGCCAGTGCGGCGCCTGCACCGTGATCGTCAACGGCAAGGCCGTGCGCTCGTGCACGACCCGGATCGGCCGGCTCGACGGCGCCGACGTCATCACCGTCGAGGGGCTCGGCACCCCGGCCAACCCGCACCTCATCCAGGAGGCCTTCGTGCTCGCCGGAGCCGTGCAGTGCGGCTTCTGCATTCCCGGCATGATCATGGCGGCCAAGGCGCTGCTCGACACGAACCCCGATCCGTCGACCGACGAGATCAGGCACGCCCTGCGCCACAACCTCTGCCGCTGCACCGGCTACGTCAAGATCGTCGACGCGGTCAAGCTCGCCGGCCGGTTCCTGCGCGGCGAGCTCGAGCCCGCCGCGCTCTACCCCGATCCGGACGGCCCCAAGATCGGCGTCTCGCACCCGCGCCCGTCGGCCATGATCAAGGCCTGCGGCGTGGCCGAGTTCACCGCCGACATCGCGCTGCCCGGGGCGCTCGAGCTCGCGGCCGTGCACAGCCCCCACGCCCACGCCCTGATCCGCGGCATCGACACGACCGCCGCGGCGGCCATGCCCGGCATCGCCGGCGTCATGACCGCCGCCGACATCAAGGGCTCGAACCGCCACAACTACATGGTCTCCGACCGGCCCGTGCTCTGCGAAGACCGCGTGCGCTACATCGGCGACCCGGTCGCCCTCGTGGTCGCCGAGACGCGCGAGCAGGCGCTGGCCGCCGTGGCCGCCGTGAAGGTCGACTACGAGCCGCTGCCGGTCGTCGAGTCGGTGCACGAAGCGATTGCCGAGGGCGCGCCGCAGATCCACGCCGAGTGGTCAAACGTCTGTCTCACCCAGCCCCAGATCAAGGGCGACGCCGCCACGGCCTTTGCCGAGGCCGCCGCGACCGTCGAGGCGCACTTCGTCACGCAGTGCAACCACCAGGCGGCGCTCGAGCCCGAGACCTCGCTCGCCTACTTCGAGGGCGAGGGCGACGACGCCCAGCTCGTCGTGGTGGGCCGCAGCATCAACATCCACAAGCACCTGGCCATGCTGCAGGAGGCCACCGGCTGGGAGGACATGCGCTACGAAGAGGCCTTCGTCGGCGGCCAGTTCGGCATCAAGATCGACGTGACCTCCGAGGGCCTCACGGCCGCGGCGGCCATCCACTTCAGGCGGCCGGTGCGTTACATCCCGAGCCTGGTCGAGTCGATGTACCTGAGCCCCAAGCGGCATCCCTTCGACATGAAGCTCAAGCTCGCCGCCGACGCCCGCGGCAAGCTGACGGCCATGGGCTGGGACATCCTGGTCGACAACGGCGCCTATAACTCGATGGGCAACGTCGTCATGCTGCGCGCCATCCAGATGCTCTCGGGCTCCTACGACATCCCCAACGTCGACGCCATGGCGCGCCTCATCTACACCAACAACCCCTGGGGCGCCGCGGCGCGCGGCGCCGGTCCGCCCCAGACCCACTACGCCCTCGAGAGCGCGATCGACCTGCTGGCTCACAAGATGGGCATCGACCCGCTCGAGTTTCGGCGGCGCAACTCGCTGCTGCCCGGTCAGACCAAGTCGACCGGCGCGGTCGTCGAGGAGTGGCCGTTCCCCGAGCACGGCGACGCCCTCACGCCCGCCTACGACCGCGCGGTGCGCGAGGCGCGCGCGGCGCGTGTGTCCGGCAACGGCGCCAAGCGCCGCGGCGTGGGCGTGGGTG
>DATIYD010000048.1:0-6668 GCA_035517975.1 Thermoleophilia bacterium
GGCCCGCCGCCCGCCCCTCACCAACAAGCGTCCCGGGCTCACGACAGGGTAAGCTCACCGAAACGGGTGTGGAGGGAGGTGAGCCATCGACCGCCAGTCGGCAACCGCTGCGACACACGACGGAAGCGAGCTGCTCGGCCCGGTCGCGCCGTCCGAGGTCGCGCGCCGGCGCCGGGCCCTGCTCGCGGTGGGCGTGCCCGGCCTCGGCGCCGTGCTGGCCGTGCGCGGCCTGCCCTCTGCCGGCGACATGCTGGTGGGGGTGGTCGCCGCCGCGGCCGGCGCCTACGCCATCCTCGCCCTGAACGACGTCCTCACGGAACGTGCGGTCGCCCTGGTCGGTGTGGGCGCCGGCGAGCGCACCGCCCGTCGCGCGCATCCCTGGCGCGCCACCGGTCGGGAGCGTCCTCGTGTGGCCGTGGCCGTCATCGCGGCGCTGGCCGTGCTGTGCGCCGTGCTGGCCTACGCCCTTTCGCCGGTCTGCCTGCTGCTCGTCGCGGCGGCCGCCGGCCTGTATGTCGCCCGTTGTCTCGCCCGCTCTGCGGGCGTGGCCGTGGTGGCCTTCGGGGCGGCCTGCGGGGTCACCGGTCTGGCCGGCTGGGCGGGCGTGGCGACGATCTCTCTGCGGGCGCTGCCTCTGGTCGTGTTCCTCGGGCTGTGGGGCGCCAGCTGTCGCATCGCCGACGACCTGGCCCACTTCGATGCCGGCGGCGACCACGGGGCGGCCACCATCGCCACGGCTCACGGTCCGGTCACCGCGGCGCGGGCCGGCTGTGTGGTGGGCTTCGCGACGCTCGCCGCCGCGATCACGCTGCCGATGGGCGGCGCCATGCTCAACGACATCGCCGTGGTGCTCGGGGTGATCGTCGTGGCCTGGCCGGGAGCGAGGCTCTGGTACCGGCCGTCCCGTGCCGAAGCGGCTGCCTACCACCAGAGCGCCCTGGTGTATCCGGCGCTGGTGCTGCTGGTGGCCATCGCACCGACCCTCGGGAGGGCGCTCTAGGAGCGTGGCCGGCGGCCGCCTCCGTGGTAGTGTCTGCCGCGCACCCGGCTTGCCTTGCCGGACAAGACCCGGGGCGGGGCCGCGAGCCGCGGCCGCCGCGCTGCTCGAGTCGACCGCCAGCGACACGAAAGGGGAGGCACGCACGTGAAGGCGCTCTATGAGACGAACGAGACCGACCTGCAGCTCGTCAGCCGCGGCAAGGTCCGCGACGTGTACGCGCTCGGCGACGACACCCTGGTGATCGTCGCCACCGACCGCATCTCGGCGTTCGATGTGATTCTCCCGACGCCCATCCCCGGTAAGGGCGAGGTGCTCACGCAGCTGTCCAACTTCTGGTTCGAGCGGACCCGCGACATCATCCCCAATCACGTCGTCGACCCCGAGCCCTTCGCCAACCGGCCGGCCAAGGCGCACCTCCAGGGGCGTTCCGTGGCGGTGCGACGGTGCGAGGCACTGCCGGTCGAGGCCATCGTGCGCGGCTACCTGACCGGCTCGGGTCTCAAGGACTACGCACGCACCGGCAGCGTCTGCGGCATCGACCTGCCGCCCGGCCTCGTCGACGGCAGCCGCCTGCCCCAGACGATCTTCGCGCCCTCGACCAAGGCGGCCGTCGGCACGCACGACGAGAACATCTCGTTCGACGCCGTCGCCGGTCTGCTCGGCGCCGACCTGGCCGCTCACGTCCGCGACACGGCCATCGCCCTCTACGAGTTCGGTGCTGCCTACGCCCTCGAGCGGGGCATCATCATCGCCGACACCAAGTTCGAGTTCGGCCTGCACGACGGCGAGCTCGTGCTGATCGACGAGGCGCTCACCCCCGACTCGTCGCGCTTCTGGCCGGTCGACGGCTACGAGCCCGGTCACGCCCAGCCGAGCTTCGACAAGCAGTTCGTCCGCGACTACCTCGAGACGCTCGCCTGGGACAAGAAAGCACCCGGACCCGAGCTGCCGGACGAGATCGTCGAAAAGACGGCCGCGAAGTACGCCGAGGCGCGGCGGCGGCTCACCGAGAGGCTCTAGCAAGGCGCGGGTGGCGGCGGTGCGGCGGCAAAGGACGGACGACCTGTGAGCAGAGGGCGACTGGCGGTCTGGGCGGGCGTCGTGGCGACCATCGTCGCGGTCGCCGTCGGCATCTGGTACTACGTGCGCGACGACTACCCCCTGCAGCTCACCTCGACCGAGATCACCGGCCTCGCGGTCCGTGCGGTCACGGCCGGGGGCCCCGTGTCGGGGTACATCGCCCACCCGCCCGCGGAACTGGCCCAATGGGTCAGCAGCATGGAGAAGGTCTCGAGCGACGCCGCGGAGCCGGTCACCACCACGGTGACGATCGAGCGTTCCGACGGTCCCGCGCTGCGCCTGGCGATCGGCGGCTCCCAGGGCGCGGCGAGCTGGATCGAGGCCGACGGCCGCGCGACGCCTCCGGTCAACGTGCAGGTCAGTCAGGCGTTCCTCTGGTATCTGCACGGCGTGAGCGACGCGCTGGCCAACTCGAGCCACGGCGTGGTCCCGCGTCAGGCGCCCGCCGGGACCGGCGCCTCGCCGGGCGGCTCGCCGTCGCCGAGCGCCACGCCGTAGGCCTCGGCGTCGTCGCCGGGTCGCACCGGCGCCCGCGGGGTGCAACCATCATCCGGACGCTTCCGCACCCGGCCGCCGGGCTCCTATTGCCATCGCAGGTTGGCGGCCGGCGGCGCTGGGTAGATAGCACTGCCGCCGGGTCGGTTCGGCGTGTCCACCGTGGCCCCGTGCTCGCGGCGGTCCCGCCGTCCGGCCGGGCATCGCGACCACGGACTGGAGGGAGACCATGCTGAAGGGGTTCAAGGAGTTCATCCTGCGCGGCAACGTCGTCGATCTGGCCGTGGCGGTGGTCATCGGTGCCGCGTTCGGGGCGGTCGTGACCGCCTTCGTGAGAGACATCATCACGCCGCTGATCGCCGCGATCTTCGGACAACCCGACTTCTCCAACCTGGTGTTCACGATCAACAGCAGCAAGTTCTTCTACGGCTCGTTCATCAACGCCGTCATCTCCTTCGTGCTGATCGCGGCCGCCGTCTACTTCGCCGTCGTCGTGCCCATGAACGCCATGGCCGCGCGACGCGCCAAGGGTGAGGACCCGACCACCAGGGAGTGCCCGCAGTGCCTGAGCGAGATCGCCATCGGCGCGCGGCGCTGCCCGCACTGCACCTCTGAGCTCGCACCCGCCGCCTGAGCGTGAGCGATGCCGGCAGCGGCGCGGCCGACGACGTCGCGGCCTATTGGGACGGCAAGTACCGGGGCGGTGGCGAGCTCTGGGGTGAGACGCCGAGCGAGCTCGCGGCGATCGCCGTCGCGCGGCTGGGCGCGCTCGGCCCCGCCGCCGCCGCGCTGACCCTGCTCGACCTGGGCTGCGGCTACGGCCGCGACGCCGTCGCGCTCTGGGATGCCCTGCGACTGTCGGTCGTGGGAATCGACGGGGCGGCGCGCGCCATCGAGATGGCGCGCGCCGCCCGTCCCGCCCAGGCGACCATCGAGTACATCGTGGCCGACCTCGGCGACCTCGGCGAGGTCGGCGACCTCGGCGAGGCGGGCGAGACCAGCGCGGCCGGGGGGTCGCCGGCCGGCCTCCGACCGGCGCGGTTCGACGCCGTGTACTGCTCTAACGTGTACCACCTGCTCGACACGGCCGGACGGGCGGCGCTCCGCGCCACGGTGAACGACCACCTCGCACCGGGCGGGCTGTTCTTCATGAGCACCCTGTCGCACCGCGACCCGCAGCACGCCGGCCGCGGCCGGCCGGTGCCCGGCGAGCCCGACTCGTACGTGGAGCAGACCTATCTGCACCTCTGCCGCCGCGACGAGCTCGAGCGCGACTTCGAGTTCCTGCGCCTGGAGCGCCTCGACGAGATCGCCTATCTGGAGCCGCGCCCCGAGGGCGCGCCCCACGACCATGTGAGCTGGATCGTCGTCGGTCGCGCCCCCTGACGGGCGAGCACCGGCTCGGCGACGGCTCCCGGGCCGGCTGCCGCGCGCGACCGTCGCGGCGGGGCCCAGGTCGCTTCGACCGCGTCTACGGCACCAGCTTGTAGAGCCTGCCGTTCAGGCTGGAGATGAAGAGCTCACCCTTGGCGTTCTGCCCGAACGAGCTGACGTTGGGCAGCCTCTGCGAGACTCCCGCCAGGATGTGCGCCGCGCCGCGCGGTCCGGCCTTGGCCCACACGCGGGCCGTCCCGTAGTCGGCGTAGAGATAGAAGCCTCGCAGGCCGGGGATCGCGCTGCCCCGGTAGACGTAGCCGCCGACGATGGCGTTGCCGACACTGTGCGAGTACTCGACGCGCGGAAACACAAGTCGGGTGCGCACGATGGGCTGCACGCGAAACACGTGGTCGCCCTCGTAGTAGCTCCAGCCGAAGTTGGTGCCGGGCCTGGTGCCCGGCTTCAGGTAGTCGACCTCTTCCCAGTGATCCTGGCCCACGTCGCCGATCCACAGCGCGCCCGTCCTGCGATCGAACGAGAAGCGCCAGGGGTTGCGCAGACCGTAGGCGTAGAGCACGGGCTTGGCGCCGGCCGTGGTCACGTCGAGCCGCCAGATCTTGGCGTAGGGCACAGAGAGGTTCTGGCCGTAGCTGTTGGGATCGCCCTCGCTGCCGCCGTCGCCCACGCCGATGTAGAGGCGGCCGTCGGGGCCGAAGGCGAGCTGGCCGCCGTTGTGGTTGGGATGCGCGTGGTGGGCGACCGTCCACAGCACGGTGGCCGAGCCGGCGTTGGCCCTGTTGGGGTTGCCAGCGCTTGTGACGTAGCGCACCACCCTGATGTCGCCGGACGCGTTGGTGTAGTCGACGTAGAAGCGCCGGTTGGTGGCGTAGTGCGGATCGAAGGCCAGCGACAGGAGGCCCTGCTCGCTGCCGCCCGACACCCTGCCGCGGATGTTGAGGAACGGGGTCGCGAGCAGCTTGCCGTTGCGGATGAGACGCACGAGGCCGATCTTCTCGACCACGAAGAGACGGTGCGTGTCGCGAGGTGGCGACGTGGCGCCGAGCGGCTGCGTGAGCGCGCCGGTGATGAGCTTCAGCCGGACGGTGGGCACCGGTACGGCCTGCGTGACCGCGGTGGGGCTCGCGGCGGCACGGTCGCCGCCACTCGTCGATACGAGGGCGACGATCACGGCGGCGGCGACGGCAAGGCCGATCGCGGTCATGACGAGCAGGCTGCGCGGTCTCATGGCTACCTCGGGATCGTTTGCGGCTGCTGGCTAGGTGCCCGCCGGGCGCCTGGCCCAAGCATCGCAACAGCAGGTCAGAGGTAGCCCGCCCGAAACGCGGCGGCGGCCGCCTGCTCGGCGTCGGCGACCAGCCGACGCAGGCGCGCGAGCAGCGTGTCGTCGACGCGCAGCACGCGCTCGTCGACCGTCTCGACGGCGACGATGCCGCGCACGCTGCTCGTGAGGAACATGGCGTCGTCGGCCCGCAGGTCGGCCACGCGCAGGTAGGCCTCGACCACGGTGATGCCGGCGGTCTCGGCGACCCGTTCGACCGCGGCGCGCAGGACGCCCGGCAGGATGGCGCCCTCGGCCGGGGTCGTGACCAGGCCGCCGCCCCGCGCCAGGAAGATGTTGGAGGTCGCGCCCTCGAACATGCGGCCCTCGTCGTCGACGAAGATGGCGTCGTCGGCGCCGGCCGCGGCCGCCGCCCTCTGGGCCAGATGCGACTGCATGAAAGTCATGGCCTTGAGGGCGCCGCTGACGCGGATGCCGCGATGGGTGATGACCCGCAGGGCACGCGCGGGCTGCTCGCGCACGTCGTGGCGGATGAGCAGCGAGGGCCCGCCCCAGTCGGCGCCACCCGTGACGAGGACGCGGCAGCCGCCGTCGGCGATGCCGCCCGCGGCGGCAAGCTCGACGATCGCGCGGGCGATCGTGGCGCGATCCCAGGGTGCGTCGATGTCGAGCATCTGCAGGCCGGCCTGCAGCCGGTCCATGTGCTCGGCGAAGAACAGCGGCACGCCGGCGGAGAGCTTGAGCGTCTCGTAGAGCCCGATGCCGTGCGTGACGGCGCGGTCGAGGGCCGGTACGAAGGCCTCGCGCTCGTCGACGAGCCGGCCGTTCAGGCTGACGAGCATTCGCTAGAAGTCATAGCGGCTGGCCTCGTCGGCCTTGAGCGTGCGGAACTTGGTGTAGTCGCGCACGAAGCCGAGGCGGGCGACGCCGGTGGGGCCGTTGCGGTGCTTGGCGATGTCGACGGCGACGATGCCCTTGCTGTTCTCGTCGCGCGGCTCGTAGATGAAGATCACGAGGTCGGCGTCCTGCTCGATCGCGCCCGACTCGCGCAGGTCGGAGAGCTGCGGCTTTTTCTCGGCGCGGGTCTCGACGTCGCGGTTGAGCTGCGAGACGGCCAGCACCGGCACGTCGAGCTCGCGGGCGAGCTGCTTGAGCGAGCGCGAGATGTTGGCCACCTCTTGCTGGCGGTTGTCGGCGCGGCCGTCGCCCATCATGAGCTGCAGGTAGTCGATGATGACCAGGCCGAGGGGCGGGTCGACCCGGCTGGCCAGACGACGCGCCTTGGCGCGCAGCTCGAAGACGTTGATGCCGGCCGTGTCGTCGACGTAGATGGGGGCCTTCTCGAGCTCGCCGGCCACGGTGACCAGCTTGTAGTAGTCGTCGTTGGGCAGCGTCTGGCCGGAGCGCAGCCGGTGC
>DATIYD010000049.1:0-9266 GCA_035517975.1 Thermoleophilia bacterium
ATCAGCGACCTCTTCGAGGTGCCCTACGAGCGGCCGGTCATGCACGAGTTCGTGGTCT
The DNA here is from genome assembly GCA_035517975.1 of Thermoleophilia bacterium. Lineage (GTDB taxonomy): Bacteria > Actinomycetota > Thermoleophilia > UBA2241 > UBA2241 > Bog-752. The sequence continues at coordinate 59 of DATIYD010000049.1, forward strand.
CGGCCGAGCCCCTGCGCGCCCACGGCGTGCGGGCGCTCGACGTGGCCAAGCGCCTGCTCGACTACGGCGTCCACCCGCCGACGACCTACTTTCCGCTGATCGTCAAAGAGGCGCTCATGGTCGAGCCCACCGAGACCGAGTCGAAAGACGATCTCGACGCCTTCGTGGCGGCGCTGCGCGCCGTCGTCGCCGAGGCGCGCACCGACCCCGAACGCTTGAAGACGGCGCCGCACACCATGCCGGTGGGGCGGCTCGACGAAGTCGCAGCCGCCCGCAACCCCGTGGTCAGGCAGCGCTTCGCCGACGACGACGAGCCCGCGGCTACGCGGCCACGGTGAGGAGCGCACCCGCTCCCGTGACCGCGGACTCGCCCGCGCGGACGGCTCCCGCCGGTCTCGTCGAGCTGCCGCTGCTGCGAGCCTCCGGCTCCGAGCAGATGTGCCTCGACGAGCGGCTCCTGGCGGGGGAGGGCGACGGCGCCGACGTGGGGCTCGAGGGCCTCGCCGGCCTCGATCGGCTCGTCGTGCGGCGTTACCTGTGGAGTCCGCCGGCGGTCTCGCTCGGCAGGTTCCAGGACCCGGCGGGCAACGCCCGCCGGGTCCTGGAGGCCGCCGGGCTCGACGTCGTGCGCCGGCCGAGCGGCGGCCGGCTCGTGCTCCACGGCGAGGGCTTCGAGTGGTCGTTCGCCGTGGTCTGGCCGGCCGGCGCGCTGCCGTACGGCACGCGGGCTCCCTACCGGATCGTGCGCGCCGCCATGGCCGACGCTCTGAGCGATCTGGGCGTCGCGCCCGACGGCGCCCGCGACGAGCCGTACACGCGCTCTCCTCTGTGCTTTGCCAGCGCGCTGCGCCACGACCTGCTCGTGGCCGGTGCCAAGGCGGTCGCCGTGGCCCAGTGTCAGCGCGCCGGCCGCTGCCTCGTGCACGGCAGCGTGCTCGAACGGTGTCCGCCGGCCGCGCTGGTCGCGGCCGTCGAGGCCGCGGTCGGGCAGCCGTGGCAGGGCGATGGCCTCGCCGGCGGCGCGATCGTGCCCGATGGCGCTACGCTGTGGGCGGCGTTCGTCGAACGCCTGGCGAGGGGCTGCGACGGGACGTGCGCGAGCGCTCCCGGCGGCGGCGCGCACACGATCGACACGACGACGGAGGCGACGCGGCGATGACACATATCGTGGTGCTGGGCGGCGGTCCGGCGGGCTACGTGGCGGCGCTGCGCGCCGCCGAGCTCGGCGCGAGCGTCACGCTCGTCGAGTCGCGCGAGCTGGGCGGCACCTGCCTGAACCGGGGCTGCATCCCGACCAAGGCCATGGTGGCCGCCGTCGAGCGTCTGCGTTCCGCGCGCGGCGCCGCCGAGTTCGGCATCGTGCTGGGTGAGCCGCGCGTCGACGTGACGGCGCTGCTCGCGCGGCGGGCGGCGGTCGTCGCCCAGCAGCGCGCCGGCGTGGAGCACCTTCTGAGCGCGCGCAAGGTCGAGATCGTGGCCGGGTTCGGCCGGCTGCTCGACGGCCGCACCGTGCGGGTCTCCGAGGACCCCGACGGTGCGGCCGGGCGGGAGGTGCGCGGCGACGCCGTCATCCTGGCGACCGGTTCGCGGCCGGCACTGCCGCCCGTCTTCGCGGGCGACGACCCGCGCATCGTGACGAGCGACGGGCTGCTCGCCCTCGACGAGCTGCCGGAGAGTCTGGCCATCGTGGGCGGCGGGGTGATCGGCTGCGAGTTCGCCGCGATCTACGCGGAGCTCGGCGTGCCGACGACCATCGTCGAGATGCTCGATCGTCTCCTGCCGGCCGAAGACCGGAGGGCGTCGGCCGCCCTCACTCGAGCGTTCCAGACGGCCGGCGTGCAGAGCAAGGTACGCACCCGGGTCGAGCGACTCGATCTGCCGCCGGCCGGGCCGGTCGGGCTCGTGCTGAGCGACGGCGCGACCGTGAGGGCGGCCGTCGTGCTGGTCAGCGTCGGGCGCGCGCCGCTGAGCCGCGGCCTGGGCTTTGCCGAAGCCGGCGTCGAGCTCGACGAAGCCGGCTTCGTGGTGACCGACGCCGGCCAGCGCACCTCGCTCGGCGACGTCTTCGCCGCGGGCGACCTGGCCGGTCCGCCGCTGCTCGCCCACTGGGCGTACCACCAGGGCGCGACCGCCGCCGAGAACGCCGTGCTCGGTTCGGCCCTCGAGGTCGATCGCCGCTTCGTGCCCAACTGCATCTTCAGCTTCCCCGAGGTGGCGAGCTTCGGCACGAGCGAGGACGAGGCGAAGGCGCAGAATCTGCCCGTGAAGGTGGCTCAGGTGAGATTCAACGCCAACTCTAAAGCAGTGATCGAGGGTGAGAACGACGGCTACATTCGCATCGTGGCCCGCGCCGACGACCAGCGTGTGATCGGCGCGAGCCTGGTCGGTCCGCACGTGACCGAGCTCGTCCACGAGCTCGTCCTGGCGGCCCAGGCCGGCCTCACGCTCGGCGACGTCGCCGCCACGATCCACGCCCACCCGACGCTGGCCGAAGGGGTCGGCGAGGCCGTCCTCGGCGCCCTGGGCCGGGGCATGCACACGCTGTGAGCGCACCGCGCGCCGTCGGCAAGCCCTCGTGGTTGCGCGTGCGGCTGCCCGCACCGGCGCCCTTCCGCGCGACGTCCGCACTGCTCGATGAGCTCGAGCTGCACACCGTCTGCGACGAGGCGCGCTGTCCGAACCGCGGCGAGTGCTTCTCGTCCGGCACCGCGACCTTCCTCATCCTCGGAGACACCTGTACTCGGAGCTGCGGCTTCTGCGCCATCGGGCGTGCGCCGTCCCGGCCGGCGGCGCCCGACGGCGACGAGCCGCGCCGCGTTGCCGACGCGGCCGCCCGGCTCGGCCTGCGCCACGTGGTGGTGACGAGCGTCACCCGCGACGACCTCGACGACGGTGGGGCGACCCACTTCGCCGGGACCATCGCCGCCCTGCGAGAGGCGCTGCCGGCGGCGACGGTCGAAGTGCTGGTGCCCGACTTCGGCGGGCGGGCGGCGGCCCTGCGGACCGTGCTTGCCGCCAGGCCCGACGTGCTGGCCCACAACCTCGAGACCGCGCCGCGTCTCTACGGCGAGGTCCGCCGCGGGGCGTCGTATCGGCGATCGCTTCAGTTGCTGGGGCGGGCGGCGGGCGGCGGCCGGCACGCAAGCGGCGACGGGCCTGCCGGTCGTGCGCCGCGGACCGGCGAGACGGCCGCGCGGCCCACCCTCGTGAAGACCGGCTTCATGCTGGGCCTCGGCGAGACCGCCGGCGAGGTCGCCGGCGTCCTGGCCGACTGCGCCGCGGCCGGCGCCGACCTGGTCAGCGTGGGGCAGTACCTGAGCCCGGCCGGCTGCCTGCCCGTGGCCCGTTACGTGCCTCCCGGCGAGTTCGAGGCGCTCGTACCGCTGGGCACCCGTCTGGGCCTGCGCATCGTGGCCGGCCCGTTCGTGCGCTCCTCATACCGCGCCGGCGAGGCCCTGGCCGCCGGTGACTGACGGTCCCTCCGCTGCAGACCGAGCGCCCAACGCGGGCGACGAGTGGGCCCGGCGGCGACCCCAGATGAGCGTTCGTTCATGATCGAGCATCCGCCGCCGCTGCGCGCCGTGCTGCTCGACGTCGATTTCACCGTGCTGCGGCCCGGGGAGTCGTTCAGCGTCGAGGGCTACTGCGCGACGGCCGCGCGCTTCGGCCTGCGCCTCGATCCCGACCGCTGGCGGGAGGCCGAGCGGCGCGCCGCGGGCGCGGTCGCCGCGCGCCGCGACGAGCGCGGCGACCGGCACGACGACGGCGTCCACCTGAGCATCGCGGAGGCGATCGTGACGGCCATGGCCGAGCGCTCCGGCGAACCTCCGGACCGCGAGCGCATCGACCGCTGCGCGGCGGCCATCGTCGCGGCCTGGGGTCGTCCCGAGAACTTCACGCTCTACAACGACGTGCGACCGTGCCTCGCGCGCCTGCGGGCCGCCGGGCTCGCCGTCGGCCTGATCTCCAACACCACCCGCGACCTCGAGGAGCTGATCGCCGCCTTCGCCCTCGCCGATCTGGTCGACGGCGCCGTCACCAGCGCCCAGGTCGGGGTCTTCAAGCCGGCGCCGGCGATCTTCGCCGCGGCGCTCGAGCGCATCGGCGCCGCCGCCGGCGAGGCCGTCATGGTCGGCGATTCCCGGCATGACGACGTCGAGGGCGCCCTGGCCGCCGGCCTGGCCGGCGCCGTGCTGCTCGACCGTCAGGGGCGATCGCGCGTGCCGCGCGGCGACGCGCGCACTCCGGTGATCGATTCGCTCGATGAGCTCCCGGCGGTGCTCGGGCTGACCTGATGCGGGCTCGCTCGACGGCGCGCCGCGGTCGCTAGCGCTTGACGGGCACCAGGGCGTACAGCGTGCGGTGGCCGTTCAGGTACAGCGTCTTGCGATCGGCGGTCACCGGCGAGTACCTGCCGTCGGGGAAGGTCCAGACGACGCGCCCGGTGCGAGCCTTGATGCCCCAGGTGCGGCCGGTGAAGCTCGAGAGGTAGACGATGCCGTGGATCACGGTCGGCGAGCCCGAGATGTGGCCGCCCGCGTAGAAGCGCCAGATGAGGCTGCCGCTCACGGCGGAGAGCGCGTAGAAGTAGCCGTCGTAGCTGCCCTCGAAGACCATGTTGCGCCAGACGGCCGGCGAGGAGTACACGTAGCCGCCGGTCGGGTACGACCAGCGCAGACCGCCGTTGTGCAGGTCGAAGGCGTAGATGTCGCCGCCAGTACCGCCGATGTAGATCGTGTCGTAGGCCAGGGCAGCCGTGGCGTAGAACTGGTTCGACGACAGGACACCGCCGGTCGACCGCCGCCAGATCAGCCGCCCGTTGTAGGTCAGACAGTAGACGGCGCCGTCGTAGGCGCCCACCACGATGCGCCCGTTGAGCTCGGCCGGGGCGCCCTTCACGGCGCCGCCGGTGCGGAAGCGCCAGACCACCCTGTGGGTCCTGATGCTCAGGGCGTAGACGTGGCCGTCCTCGGTGCCGAAGAACACACGGTCGCGCCACACCAGCGGCGACGACTCGGTGCGGCCGATGCCCGCGAGCCCCCACGCCCGCTTGCCGGTCTTGCGGTTCAGCACGTCGAAGCGCCCGCCGAGGGAGGTGACGTACACGTACCGCGCGTCGACGGTCGGCGTCGAGGCGAACAGCGTGCCCGGCGGCTCCCTGTGGCGCCAGATGCGCCGGCCGTTCCCCGCGTGCAGGGCGACCACCCAGCCGTGCTGCGTGCAGAAGTAGAGGTCGTTGCCGTAGATCGACGGTGGGAACTCGAGCAGCTGGCGGGCGCTGTAGCGCCACTTGGTCCGATAGGGCGGCTTGAGACGGATGAGCGGGTTGTACCGGGTGCGGGCGTCGTCGTAGCCATAGGTCGGCCAGTTGCCCAGGGCGATCGCGGCCGCACCGCCGGTCGCCGTCGGCGAGGGGCTCGCCGCCTGCTGGCCGATCTGGGCCGTCGGGAACGGCGTCGGCGCGGGTCCCTTGTTGCGCCCGAGCACGACGACGACGACGGCCACGATGCCGCCGACCACGATGATGGCTGCGATGATGTCGATGAGGAGGAGTCTGCGGTGCACTTTCTCTAGTGTACCTGCAACGGACGGTGCTGAAAGAGCGCGCCCAGCGGCGCCTTGCGGGGGCGCTCGGTATATCGTAGGAGCATGACCGACAAGATCAGGCTGACACAGTACTCGGCAAAGAGCGGTTGAGCGTCGAAGATGGGTCCGTGTGACCTCGACGCCATGCTCGCCGCGCTGCCCCGCGCCACGCCGGAGTTCGCGCGTCTGCTCGACACGCGCGACGACGCCGCCGTGATCGAGCTGGGCGACGGCCGCTGCCTCGTGCAGACGGTCGACTTCTTCACGCCCATCGTCGACAGCGGCGACTGGTTCGGCCGCATCGCGGCGGCCAACGCGCTCTCCGACGTCTACGCCATGGGCGCCACGCCCCTCTCGGCGCTCAACCTGGTGGCCTGGCCGGTCGGCCTGAGCCCCGAGACACTGGCCGCCGTGCTGCGCGGCGGGGCCGAGAAGATCACCGAGGCCGGGGCCGTGCTGGCCGGCGGCCACTCCATCGACGACGCCGAGCCCAAGTACGGCCTGGCGGTGACCGGCATGGGTGTGCTCGACGAGATCGTCTACAACTCCGGCGCTCACGCGGGCGACCGCCTGGTGCTCACCAAACGCCTCGGCATCGGCGTGCTGGCCTCGGCCCTCAAGCGCGACCTCGTGGGCGAAGACGAGATGATGCCGGCGATCGAAGAGGCGGCCACGCTGAACGCCGCCGCCGCCCAGGCCATGAAGGCGGCCCACGCTCACGCCTGCACCGACGTCACCGGGTTCGGCCTGCTCGGTCACCTGCGCGAGATGCTCGAGGCGAGCGGCGTGGCCGCCGAGGTGATCGTCGAGGACGTGCCGGTGCACGGCGGCGTGCACGCGCTGATCGCCGACGAGGTCTACGCCGGCGGCCTGCGGGCCAACCGCGACTACCTCGCGTCGCAGGTGAGCGGTCTCGCCCTCGACGCGCCCGAGACGCTCGCCCTGGTCGACCCGCAGACCTCCGGAGGCCTGCTCGTCGCCGTCGCCCCCGAGCACCACGAGCGGCTGCTGGCCGAGCTCGGCGAGCGCGGGGCACGGGGCTGGACCATCGGTCAGGTGGTGCAGGGGCCGGTCGGCAGGATGGCGCTGTTGTGAGCACCCGGCGCCGGGCGCGCGGCGGAGCCGCCGGGGAGCCCGAGACCGGCTCGGCGAGGGGCGCGGCCCCGGCCGACGGCCGCAACGAGTCGCTGCGCGGCCTGGCCGCCGTCGACGAAGTGCTGCGCGAGCCGGCCGTAGCGGCCCTGGCCGAGGCCTACCCGCGCGACGTGGTCGTGCAGGCCGTGCGCACCGTTACCTCCCGGTTGCGGCGCGAGATCCTCGAGGGCGGGCGTGAGGCCGACGCCGCCGCCCTCACGCCCGCCCATCTCGTGCCCTGGGTCGAACGGCTCGTGGCGGCCGCCGTCACGCCCTCGCTGCGAGCGGTGATCAACGCCACCGGCGTGGTGGCCCACACCAACCTCGGACGCTCGGTCCTGCCCGACGAGGCTCGCGCGGCCGTCGCGCTGGCGGCGGGCTCCTACACCGATCTCGAGATCGATCTGGCGAGCGGCGAGCGCGCTACCCGCCAGCGTCACGTGCACGACGCCCTCTGCGCGCTGACCGGCGCCGCCGACGCGCTCGTGGTCAACAACAACGCCGCCGCCGTGCTGCTCGCCCTGGCGGCCACCAGCCGCGACGGCGAGGTGATCGTCTCGCGCGGCGAGCTGGTCGAGATCGGCGACGGCTTTCGGATTCCCGACATCCTCGCCGAGAGCGGCGCTCGCCTGGTCGAGGTGGGCACGACGAACCGCACCTATCTGCGCGACGTCGAACACGCCTGGAGCGAGCGCACGCGCGCCGTGCTGCGCGTGCACACGAGCAACTACCGCATCGTCGGCTTCACCGCCCAGCCCGGCCTCGACGAGCTCGTCGGCTTCACCCACGAGCGCGGCGCCCTGGTGATCGACGATCTCGGCAGCGGCGCCCTGGCCGATCTCGAGCTGCTCGCCGAGGAACCCGCCGCCCGCGACTCGCTGCGCCTGGGGGTCGACCTCGTGACCTTCAGCGGCGACAAGCTGCTGGGCGGACCCCAGGCGGGCATCGTGCTGGGCACGCACGAGGCGGTCGGGCGACTGCGCACGCACCCGCTGGCGCGTGCCGTGCGCATCGACAAGCTCAACCTGGCCGCCCTCGACGCGCTGCTGCGCCTCTACCTCGACCCGCGAAAGGCGCTCGCCCACATACCCACCCTGGCGCTGCTCGACCAATCTCGCGAGACGCTCCTGGCCCGCGCCGCCCGCCTGCGCGAGGCCGTCGGCGCCGGCGAGATCGTCGAGTCGGTCGGCCGCGCCGGTGGAGGCGCACTGCCGGTGGCCGAGGTGGCGAGCGTCGCGCTCGCCCTGGCGCCCGCGACCGGAGGCGTCGAGCAGCTCGCCGTCCGGCTGCGGACCGGCACGCCGGCGGTGCTGGGCTACGTGCACGAGGGCCGGCTCCTGCTCGACCTGCTGGCGGTGCGCGACGACGAGCTGGCGGCCTGCGCCGACGCCGTGCGCGCCGCCCTCACCCCGGCCTGACCGGAGCCGTGGCCGACCGACCATCGTCAGAGCCTCGGCATGCCGCCTCGGAAGGGCCCGCCGAGGCCGGCGGCGAGCACGCGGCCGGCGACCAGCCCTCACTCACGCTCGGTACCGCCGGGCACATCGACCACGGCAAGACCGCCCTCATCACCAGGCTGACCGGCACCAACACCGACCGGCTGCGCGAGGAACGCGAGCGCGGCATCTCGATCGAGCTCGGCTACGCCGAGCTCGAGCTGCCCGGCGGCCGGCGGGTGAGCGTGGTCGACGTCCCCGGCCACGAGCGCTTCGTGCGCACCATGGTGGCCGGCGCCACCGGCATCGACCTCTTCCTGCTCGTGGTGGCCGCCGACGACGGCGTCATGCCGCAGACCGTCGAGCACCTCGCGGTGATCGAGTTGCTCGGCGTGGAGCGCGGCGTCGTTGCGCTCACCAAGGCCGACCTCGTCGACGACGAGCTGCTCGAGCTGGCTCGGGCCGACGTGGCCCAGTTCCTCGCCGCGACGCCGTATGCTCGGTCTCCCATCGTGCCGGTGAGCGCGCGCGACGGGCGCGGCCTGACCGAGCTGATCGAGGTCCTCGCCGCGGCCGCGGCCGAGACGGTGGCCGGCCGCCGCGAGGGGCCCGCTCGCCTGCCGGTCGACCGCGTCTTCGCCCTGAAGGGGATCGGCGCCGTGGTCACCGGCACGCTGTGGCGCGGCGCCGTCACCGCCGGCGACCGCCTCGTCGTGCAACCCTCCGGCGAGACGGTGACGGTGCGCAGCGTACAGGTGCACGACCGCGCCGTCGAGACGGCGCCGGCCGGCCGCCGTGTGGCGCTCAACCTGCGGGGCGCCGACCGCGGATGGCTGGAGCGCGGCGACTTTCTCGTCGCCGAAGAGGCGGCCACGAGCATCGCGCCGACGCGCTCGTTCGCCGCCGGCGTGCGGCTGATCGGCGGCTCGCGGCCGCTCAAGACGGGCGAGCGCGTGCGCCTGCATCACGGCACCGCCCAGCACGTGGCGCATCTGAGCTTCTTCGACCGGCGCGAGCTCGCGCCGGGGGCGGCGACGGTGGCGATCGTGCGG
>DATIYD010000050.1:0-3675 GCA_035517975.1 Thermoleophilia bacterium
CAGCTTGGGGATGCCGAGCTCGTCGAGCAGCAGCATCTGCACGTCGACCATGTCGGCGATCGTGATGATGGGAAACGTCGTGCCGAAGGGCTCGCCGGTGGCGGGATCGACGCTGGCCGGGCCGGTCGTGCCGTTGCAGCCACCCAGCACGTTGGTGCAGATCACGAAGTAGCGGTCGGTGTCGAGCGCCTTGCCCGGGCCGATCAGCATGTCCCACCAGCCCAGGCGCTTGTCGCTGGGCTTGTGGCGACCGGCCACGTGGGCGTCGCCCGAGAGCGCGTGGGAGACGAGCACCGCATTGTCGCGGCGCTCGTTCAGCGTGCCGTAGGTCTCGTAGGCGACCGTGATGGGCCCGAGCGACTGGCCGCCCTCGAGCGCCAGCACGTGGGGCGGGACGGCGACCGTGGCGAAGCGCGTCGTGACGAGGCCGGCCGAACCGGCCTCGGGATCGGCGACGATCGGCACGTCGCCGATCTGCGAGGTGCCGCCGGGCGCCGCGCTTGCGCTGTCGCGGGTCTCCTTCATGGCGAGTGAGATTCTACGCGCTTCGGATGGGCGGGCGCCAAGCGGCGCCCGCCCATCCGTCCGCGCGTCGTGCGGGGTCGGCGCGACCGTCCTTCAGGACCGCGCCAGGGCCTGATCGATGTCGGCGATGATGTCGTCGATCGACTCGACGCCCACCGAGAGCCGCACGAAGTCGTCGGTCACGCCGGTCGCCAGCAGATCGTCGGGCTCGAGCTGCGAGTGGGTCGTGGTGGCCGGGTGGATGACGAGCGACTTCGCGTCGCCGATGTTGGCCAGGTGGGAGAACAGCTCGGTGCTCTCGACGAACCGCCGCCCCGCCTCACGGCCGCCCTTGATGCCGAAGCCGACGATGGCGCCGTAGAGGTCGCGGTAGTGGTACCTCCGGGCGACCTCGCACGAGCGGTGCGTGCACAGGCCCGGGTAGCTGACCCAGGCCACCTTGTCGTGCGCCTCGAGGTACTCGGCCACGGCCAGCGCGTTGGTGCTGTGCCGCTCCATGCGCAGCGGCAGCGTCTCGAGGCCCTGCAGGAAGAGGAACGCGTTGAAGGGCGACAGCGCCGCGCCGACGTCGCGCAGCAGGCTGACGCGGAGCTTGACGATGTAGGTGACCGGACCGAGCGCCTCGTGGAACTTGAGGCCGTGGTAGCTCGCGTCGGGCTCGGTGAGGCCGGGGAACTTGTCGCTCTGCGACCAGTCGAAGCGGCCGGCATCGACCACCACGCCGCCGATCGAGGTGCCGTGACCGCCGATGAACTTGGTCGCCGAGTGCACCACGATGTCGGCCCCGTGCTCGAACGGGCGGATCAGGTACGGTGTCGCCATCGTGTTGTCGACGATCAGCGGGACACCGGCCTCGTGCGCGATCTGCGCCACGGCGGTGATATCGAGCGTATCGAGCTTGGGGTTGCCGACCGTCTCGGCGAACAGCGCCTTCGTGTTCGGCTTGATCGCGCGGCGGAAGTTCTCGGGATCGACGGGGTCGACCAGATCGAGATCGAGGCCGAATCGGGGCAAGGTGTGCACGAACAGGTTGTACGTGCCGCCGTAGAGGCTGTTGGCGCTCACCACGTGATCGCCGGCGCCGGCGATGTTCAGGATCGAGAAGGTCACGGCGGCGGAGCCGGAGGCGAAGGCCAGCGCGCCGACGCCGCCCTCGAGCGCGGCGATGCGCTGCTCGAACACGTCGTTCGTCGGGTTCATGATCCGCGTGTAGATGTTGCCGAACTCCCTGAGGCCGAACAGCGCGGCAGCGTGGTCTGCGTCGTTGAACACGTACGACGTCGTCTGGTAGATCGGTACGGCGCGCGCGTTGGTCGCGGGGTCGGGCTTCTGGCCACCGTGCAGGGCGATGGTCTCGAAGCCCGGCTGGCTCTCCTTCAGATCAGTCATGGTCACTCCACAGGGATCGTGATGCGTGCACTGTCAGATGGCATAGGACTGCATCGACCGCGCCCGCTCGGCGGTCGCTGCGATCGTGGCGCCGGTCAGGACCTCGCGGACCGCCTCCCGGACGTCGTGCCACACGGGCTCCACGAGGGCGTCTGCCTGACCGGCGCGCGACATTCGCTCGCCCTCGAAGGGTCCGTCGACGATCTCGCGCACCTCGGCGAAGGTGATGCCCTCCGGTGGCCTGGCGAGCACGTAGCCGCCGTTCTTGCCGCGGGTGCTCGTGACGAGGCCGCCCTGGCGAAGGTCGTGCATGACCTGTTCGAGGTACTTGACCGGGATCGCACCGAAGGCCGCGATGTCGCGCGACTGGACCGGCGGCCCGCCGTACGACAGCGCCAGGCGCACGAGCGCTTTGACGGCGTAGCGGCAGCGTGTCGAGACGTGCACGGCTTCTCCCCTTTTCCTACGGAGTTGGGAACCTTATCTCCCTATCGGTGTCTGGTCAAGCGTGACGTCGGCCGGGACCTGCGGCCGGCGCGCCGGGGGTGTCATAATCGGCGGACACGCCGGGACGTTCGAAGGAGCCGATGGACCACAACGCACAAGCCCGTGCCGCCGAGATCCTCGAGCGGGAGCTGCCCGGACTGCAGCGCTCCGTGCCGATCGGGCCCCACTGCGCCTACCGGGTCGGCGGCGCGGCCGAGTATCTGTACATCGCCCTGCGCACCGAAGACCTGCGGCACGCCGTCGTCGTCGGCCGCGAGCTCGGTCTGCCGGTCACCGTCCTGGGCCGCGCCACCAACGTGCTGGTCAGCGACCGCGGCATCAGCGGCCTCGTCGTGCTTGCCCGCAACGCCGTCACCGTCCTCGACGGCGAGGTGCTCACCGCGGGAGCCGGCGCCGTGCTGCCCGAGGTCGTGACCGACCTCGCCCAGCAAGGGCTCGCCGGCCTCGAGTTCGCCGGCAACATCCCCGGCTCGATCGGCGGTGCGGTGGTCGGCAACGCCGGCGCCTACGGGCGCGCGGTCGGCGACGCCATCGTGCGGGTGCGCGTGCTCGCCGGCGACCGCGAGCACCTGGCCGGCCCGGCCGATCTCGCGCTCGGCTACCGCACCAGCGGGCTCAAGGGCGACCACCAGGCGGTGGTCCTCGAGGCCACCTTCGCGCTGCAGGCCGGCAGGTCCAACGAGCTCCTCGCCGAGATCGCGCGCGACGCCGAGCTGCGGCGTGGCAAGCACCCGCTCGACTACGCCTCCTGCGGCAGCTACTTCAAGAACCCTTCGCGCGACCTGCCGGCCGCCAAGCTGATCGACGAGGCCGGTCTCAAGGGCCTGCGCATGGGCAAGGCCGAGGTGAGCCGGACCCACGCCAACTTCATCGTCGCGCACCCGGGCGCCGGCGCCGACGACATCCGCCTCGTGGCCGCCGAGGTGCGCCGCCGCGTCTTCGAGCGCTCGGGCGTGCGCCTCGAAGAAGAGGTGGTTCTGCTCGGCTTCGAGTAGGCGCCCGCAGCCCGGGGCCGGGCTATACTTGGCCGGTCCGGGCGCCGCGAACCCTTCGCGCGGCCGTTGCGTCTCCTTCTGTCAGGAGGACGAGGATCGAAGGCCTGCCCCCCGGCTTGCTCGAACGACTGCGGCGCGGCACGCCCGAGGCGCGCACCGAGTTCTTCCGCCGCTACGCGCCGCGCGCCCGCGAGATCCTCTTCCTGCAGGGCATGTGCGACGACGTCGACGACGGCGTCCAGGAGGTGTTCGTCAAGGT
>DATIYD010000051.1:0-7764 GCA_035517975.1 Thermoleophilia bacterium
CCACAAGCCCAGCGACAAGCGCCTGGGCTGGTGGGACATGCTGATCGGCCCGGGCAAGGCCCTCGACACCGACCGCTACTTCGTGATCTGCACCAACGTGCTGGGCGGCTGCAACGGCACGACCGGCCCGGCCAGCGTCGACCCGGCCACGGGAGAGCCCTTCGGCACCACCTTCCCGATCATCACGATCGCCGACATGGTCGACGTGCAGACGCTGCTGCTCGACGAGCTCGGCATCCCCAAGCTGCTGGCCACGATCGGCGGTTCGATGGGCGGCATGCAGGCCCTGCAGCTCGCCGTCGCCTACCCGGAGCGCACCCACAGCGTGATTGCGATCGCCACGGCGGCCCAGCAGTCGGCCCAGGCGATCGCCTTCAACGAGGTCGGGCGCCAGGCCATCATGGCCGATCCGCAGTGGCGCGGCGGACACTACTACGGGCACAAGCTGCCGCGCCGCGGGCTGTCGGTCGCGCGCATGATCGGTCACATCACCTACCTCTCCGATCACGCCATGCGCGAGAAGTTCGGCCGCCGCCTGCAGGAGCTGCCCGACTACTCGTTCACCTTCTCGGCCGACTTCGAGGTCGAAAGCTACCTGCACTACCAGGGCATGGCCTTCACCGACCGCTTCGACGCCAACAGCTACCTCTACATCACGCGCGCGATCGACTACTTCGATCTCACGCGGGGTAAGCCGAGCCTCGCCGCGGCGCTGCGTCACACCGAGGCGCGCTTCCTGGTCATGTCCTTTTCGAGCGACGGCCTGCACCCGCCCTACCAGCTCAAGGAGATCGTGAGCGCCCTGCGCGCCACCCACAAGCACGTGAGCTATTACGAGGCGCAGTCCGAGTTCGGCCACGACTCGTTCCTGCTCGAGCGCTTCAAGATGGAGGGGGGCATCTCGAACTTCCTCGCCAGCAGCGCCGCGACCTTCAAGCCACGGCCGGTCGCCGCGGAGCCCGCGTGAGCGGCGGCGTCGCGGGGAGCAGCGCCGGCAGCGTCCCCGGTGGCGGCGGGCTTGCCGGCGCCATCCAGGACCGCTACGACTACCGGCTGATCGAAGAGATGGTGCCCGACGGGGCGACCGTTCTCGACCTGGGCTGCGGAGACGGTGAGCTGCTGGCCGCGCTCGTGCGCGACAAGCACGTGCGGGGCAGCGGCGTCGACCTCGACCCCGCGGCCGTCGAGGCCTGCGTCGGCAAGGGGCTCTCGGTCTTCCACGGCGACCTCGACGAAGGGCTGGCCGATTACCTCGACGGCTCGATCGACGCAGTGATCCTGAGCTTCAGCCTGCAGCAGCTGCGCCGACCGCGCATGCTGGTGCGCGAGATGGCGCGCGTCGGCCGCCTCGCCATCGTCAGCTTCCCGAACTTCGCGCACTGGTCGACGCGCGGCCAGCTCTTCGTCCAGGGGCGCATGCCGGTCTCCAAGGAGCTGCCCTTCCAGTGGTACGAGACGCCCAACATCCACCTCTGCACGGTCAACGACTTCCGCGACCTCTGCCGGCGCGAGGGGCTGCGCATCGATCGCGAGGCCTACCTGAACCACTTCGACCGGCCGGCGCGCAGCCTGCGGCGGCCCAACCTGACCGCCCGCATCGCGATCTTCGCCATCTCGCGGCCGGCCCCGGCCGGCTGACCGCGGGCCGGGCAGGCTGATCACGGGCCCCGGCCGGCTGACCGCGGGCCCATCCGAGGCTTCACTGCGAGGCGCGGAAGAGCAGCGCGCGCGGTCCGTTCGCCAACGGGTGGGCCGGGTTTCAATCGGCGGATTCTGTGCGTACACTTACCAGTGGCGCATCAAGACACAGCAATGGCCGCCCGCACCTGTGCGCCCGTGGGCGACCGAGCGCAACCGTGGCCCTCGCACATGTCGGCATGCGGGCACGCTCCATAAACAAGGAGGAACAGGTGCCTCAAGGTACAGTCAAGTGGTTCTCGACGCAGAAGGGCTACGGGTTCATCACACAGGATGAAGGTGGCGACATCTTCGTGCACGTGACCGGGCTCGCGCCCGGGACGACCGGCCTCGACGAGAACCAGCGCGTCGAGTTCGAGCTGAGCGAAGGCCGCAAGGGCCCGCAGGCGACCGACGTCAAGCCTGCGCCTGCCGAGGCCTGACGGCCGGCACTCGCTCGTAGAGCAGCAGCGAACCCCGCGCGGGCGGGGGCGGCCGCCACGGGCGGTCGCCCCCGCCCGCGCCTCGTTGCCCCGCAATCGTTTCCGCTCTTCGTGATGGCGGGCACAACTCGCACGACCGTCATCTGCGGCGGGATCCCCGCCGCGCTCGACAAGGGGAGGAGCTCATGGTCGACGCCATCGCCTGGCTCGGGCACGATTCGTTTCGCCTGAGCGGCTCGAAGACCGTTTACATCGACCCCTGGCACATCGCCGCGGGCGCCCCGCCCGCGGACCTCATCCTGGTCACCCACGAGCATTCCGACCACTTCGACAAAGGCGACATCGCCGCCATCCGGCAGCCGTCGACCGTGCTCATCGGTCCGGCCGAGGTCACCCGGCAGGTCGAGGGCGAGACGCGCACGGTGGCGCCCGGCGACACCGTGACGGTGGACGGCGTGACGGTGCACGCGGTGGCCGCCTACAACACCAACAAGTTCCGTGAGCCCGGCGCCGTGTTCCATCCCAAAGAAGACGCCAAGGTCGGTTACGTGGTCGAGCTCGACGGCACGACCTACTATCACGCCGGCGACACCGACGTGATCGAGGAGATGTCGGAGATCGAGGTCGACGTCGCGATGATCCCGGTGAGCGGCACGTACGTGATGACGGCCGACGAAGCGGCCGTCGCCTGCGGCAAGCTGCGCGCCGGCGTGGTCGTGCCCATGCACTACGACACGATCGTAGGCTCGGTCGCCGACGCACAGCGCCTGGCCGAGCTGTGCCCGCTGCCGGTGGAGATCCTGCCGAAGAGCGTCTGACGAGTCCGCGACGAGTCTGTGACAAGCCCTTGACGAGCCCGCGGCGAGGTCGCGACCTGCTCGCCGGCTAGTCGCCGTCCTCGACGATCACGATCGCCTCTTCGGGGCAGGCCTCCTCGGCCCGGCGCACGCATTCCCAGAGGGTCTCGTGCGGCTCGGGCTCGAGGACGTCGGCGAGGCCGTCGGACTCGCGGATGACGAAGACCTCGGGACAGACCGCTTCGCAGGCGGCGACACCGGTGCACTTGTCGTAGTCGATGCTCACGCGCATACCCATGGCCGTCAGTCTACGTGACGGCCAACGCCTGCAGGGCGGCGCCGGGGGAGTGCCGGCGGTAGGCAATCGTACGCACCGGGTACGAAGAGCTCAGGCAGGCGAGTGCCGGCGATCGACGAGCGCGGTAAGGGGCGTCTCGTCCGCGTATCCGGAGGGGACGATGCTGAAAGAGGGCGACAGGACGCCGGCGGTGACGGGCACCTCGTACGACGGTCGCACGTTCGACCTGGGCGCTCCCGGAATGCCGACCGTGCTGTACTTCTATCCCAAAGCGAACACCTCGGGCTGAACGGTGGAGGCCGTTGAGTTCAACGGCTTGCTGGCCGGGTTCGAGGCCCTCGGCGTTCAGGTGATCGGTGCGAGCGTCGATGCGGCGAAGGCCAATCGGTCGTTCGCCGAGCGCCATGCGCTCGCGTTTCCCTTGCTCTGCGACACCGACTACACGGTCTCGGCGGCCTTCGGCGTGGCGCGGCGCCACGTGGGCACGGCCAAACGAACGACGTTCCTGATCGACGGCGACGGTACCTTGCGCAAGGTCTATGCGAAGGTGCAGGCGCGTGGCCACGCGGCCGAGGTGCTGGCCGCGGCACGCGAGATCTGGGGCAGACCACAGGATGCCGGTCATGCGGCGTGAGCGCGACTCACTGGGCGACAAGCAGGTGCCTGACGCCGCTCTCTACGGCATCCAGACCCAGCGCGCCGTCGAGAACTTCCCTATCTCGGGGCTGCCCCCGCGGCCCGAGCTCGTCGACGGCATCGTGCTGGTCAAGAAGGCCGCCGCCCTGGTCAACCGCGAGCTCGGCATCCTGCCGGCCGACAAGGCCGAGGCGATCGTGCGCGCCGCCGACGAGGTGCTGAGCGGCGCGCACCGCAAGCAGTTCGTGGTCGACCCGTTCCAGGCCGGAGCCGGCACCTCGCACAACATGAACGCCAACGAGGTGCTGGCCAACCGCGCCAACGAGCTGCTGGGAGGCGGGCCGCGTGGCGTGTACCAGCCCGTCCACCCCAACGACGACGTCAACCGGGGTCAGTCGTCCAACGACGCCATCCCCACTGCCATCCGTCTGGCCCTGCAGCGCCCGGCCGCCGACTTGCTGGATGCGCTGCTCGCCTTGGACGAGGCGCTCGCGGCCAAGGCGGCCGAGTTCGACCACGTCCTGAAGAGCGCCCGCACGCACCTGCAGGACGCCGTGCCGATCCGCCTGGGCCAGGAGTTCGCCGCCTACGCGGTCACCGTGCGCAAGGCGCGCGACCGTCTGGCCTCGGCCCTCGAGGAGACGCGTGCCCTGCATATCGGCGGCACCGCGGCCGGCACCGGCCTGAACACCGACCCGCGCTACGCCGGCCTGATGGTGGCGAGACTCTCGGAGCTTGCCGGCGTGCCGCTGCGGCCGGCGGTCGACCTCGTCCAGGCGACGCAGAGCCTCGACGACTTCGTGGCCTTCTCGGCCGCCCTGCGCGGCGCGGCGCTCAGCCTCATCCAGATCGCCAACGACCTGCGCCTGCTGTCGAGCGGCCCCCGCACCGGGATCGCCGAGATCGCGCTGCCACCGGTGCAGCCCGGCTCGTCGATCATGCCGGGCAAGGTCAACCCCGTGATGGCGGAGATGCTCGACATGGTGTGCTTCCACGTGGCCGGCAGCGATGCCGCCGTGGCTCTCGCGGCTCAGGCCGGACAGCTCGAGATCAACGTCATGACGCCGCTCGTGGCGTTCGAGCTGCTCTTCTCGATCCAGGTGCTGACGGCCGCGATCGTCGTCTTCACCGAACGCTGCGTGCGTGGCATCGAGGCCGACGAGGAGAACTGCAGGCGCTGGGGCGAGCGCAGCCTCGGTCTGGCCACTGCGCTGAACCCGGTGATCGGCTACGACGCCGCCGCGGAGGTGGCCAAGGAGGCCCATGGGACCGGCCGCACGGTGCCCGAGGTCGTGCTGGAGCGTGGCATACTCACGGCCGACGAGCTCGCGGAGCAACTCGATCCGCCGTCGCTCACCCAGCCCCGGTCACGGCCGCAGCCCAAGGACGACCCGGCGGGCTAAGGCTTCAGCCGGCGGGCGCGCCGATGCCCGGCTACCTGCGCCCGGCTACCTGCGCCGCGTGCGCGCGTACGAGACCCAGAGCCGCAGGGCGAGGCCCCCGGCGATGACCGCCAGAACGATCTTGACGACCACGGCCGGTCAGAAGAGCGACGCGCCGGTGTCGTCGAGGGCGGTCTGCTCGACGGTCTCGGCGTCGTCGGCCGGCACATCGGCGTCGTCGGCCGGCACGTCGGCGTCGTCGGGCGGCACGTCGGCGTCGTCGGGCGGCACGTCGGCGTCGTCGGCCGGCACGTCGGCGTCGTCGGGCGGCACCTCGGCGGTATCGGCCGGCGCTTCGACCACCTCGGCCAGGTAGGTGTAGCCGGCCATCATGTTGCACCAGGCCGACCAGCGCTCGCCCTGGGCGGTGCGGTCGGCGATCTCGTCGACCGCGGCGAGGCGAGCCGTCATGTCGTCGCAGTAGTGCACGATCACAGCCTCGCGCGTGGCCGGCACGACCGGGCTGCCCTTCTCGCGTTCGCCGTGATGGGAGATCACGATGTGGCGCAGCTGGGCGGCCATCTCGTCGGGAAAGCCCGGGATCTGGCCGATGAGGCCGCTCACGATGTCGTGGCCGATCACGATCTCGCCGTGCAGCCGGCCGGCGTCGGTGAAGCCGGGCGCCATGGGATCGGCCGAGTACGAGCGCACCTTGCCGATGTCGTGCAACAGCGCCCCGGTGACCGTGAGGTCACGATTGACGGGGCCGAAGCGTTCGGCGACCGCGCCGGCCACCTCGGCGACCACGAGCGAGTGCTCGAGGAGGCCGTGGCGGTAGGCGTGATGGTTGCGCACCGCGGCCGGCACGATGGCGAAGGTGGCGCCGGGCTCGCGGGCCGGGTCGAGGGCGAGGGCCAGCAGGGCGTGGAGCGAAGGGCTGCGCACCGAAGCGACGAGCGCACGCAGGCGCTCGACGAGCTCGTCGAGTGGTACCGGTGAGACCGGCACGAGCGTGCCGATGTCGTACTCGCCGGGCTCCATGACGCGCAGGCGCTTGATCTGGAACTGCTGGCCGTACTTCTCGTGGACCGAGTACGTGCCGGTCACCTTGACCACGTCGCCGTTGCCGAGGCGTTCGACGACGGCGTCGTCGGCGTCGAAGTGGATGGCCTTGACCTCGCCCGAGGCGTCGCGCAGCTTGAGGCGCAGGAACGACTTGCCGTTGCGATCGGTGGCCGGTTCCTTGTCGATGGCCACGAAGTAGGTGGTCACCTCGCGGCCCTCGGGCAGCGCCGTGACGAGGATCTTGGGCGTCGCGTCGAGGCTGGTGTCGGGGTCGGTCATGTCGTCTCCTTGGTCCCGACTAGCGTAGCAGACACCGGCGACGGCACCTCAGACGGGACACCGGCGGCCGGCGCGGCGAGGGCCCGCTCCTTGAGCCCGCGGGTCTCCGGCGCCGGCCGCCGCCGTCCGGCGAAGGCCAGGGCGAGCAGCATGCCGGCGCCCAGGGCGATCACGACGGCGAAGGGCAGACCGTACGCGGCGCGGTACAGGGCGCCGCCGGCGAGCGAGCCGCAGGCCATGGGCACGCCCATGCTGGCGTCGAAGACGGCGTAGCCCCACACCGGCGGCACCGAGCCGAACGAGCGGCTCACCACGCCGGCCGTCACGAAACGGAACGAGTCGAACGCGCCGTAGAAAAACACGGCGAACGCCCAGCCGGCCGGTCCCCAGCCGGCGAGCATCAGCAGCGCGCCGACCACGAGGCAGGCGATCGTCAGGCCGATGCCCTGGCGGTGGCCACGCAGGTCGGCGGCCCGCCCGGCGACGAAGGTGATGGCGCTGCCGCCCAGGGCGCCGATGCCGGCCAGCACGCCGAGCGCCGTGTACCCGAGGTGATGGACCTGGGCGAAGTAGGGCTGCACGAACGGCTGGGCCAGGTAGACGGTGAAGAAGCCGCCGCAGAAGAAGACGAGGTTGCGGCGAAAGACGCGGTTGCCCAGCAGGTCTGCCAGGCGCCAGGACTGGCCGGCCGCGTGATACGGAGTGTCTCTGATCAGGGTGATGACGACCGACGAGGCGACGTAGAAGACGATGGCGATGAGAAAGACGACGCGCATGCCGTACCGGCCGGCCAGCCAGCCGCCGGCCAGCGGCCCCACCGCCATCCCCATGGGGAAGCTCGCGAACACGTACGAGATGTTGCGCGCCACCCGGTCGGGCTCGGATTTGAGCATCATGTAGACCTTGAAGGCCGGGTTGTTGGCCATGTAGAGGCCGGTCAACAGGTAGCCGGGGACGAGCCAGGGCCAGCTCGGCGCGAGCGCGAAGCACGCCGCGGCCGGCACGGTGATCCACCACCCGGCGACGATGACGACCTTGAGCCGCACGTGGTCCGCCGCCCAGGCCCCGGGTAGGTAGCCCAGCGCCGTCATGGCCACCTGGATGGCGACAAGCGCTCCGATCATGAACCGCGGCGCGCCCAGGTTGCGGATGGCGTAGACGTTCAGGAGCTGGTAGTAGAGGCCGAG
>DATIYD010000052.1:0-2343 GCA_035517975.1 Thermoleophilia bacterium
GCGCGGCGGCGCCGTGAGCGGCGACGTCGGCGCGCCGCCCGAGGCCGCGGCTCTGGTCGAGGCCGCCGCCACGGCCCTCGGCGGCCTCGACGTCCTCGTCTACACCGCGAGCGGCCCGTTCCGGCCGGCGCCGCCACAGGACATCGACCCGCGCGACTGGCAGGCGTCGTTCGACGTCGTGACCAGGGGTTTCTTCGTCACCGCCTGCGCCGCCAGGGCGCGCTTCGCGGCCGGCGCGAGCGAAGCCGCGCCCGGCCCGGACTCGGCGCCGCCGGCGACCCGCGGCGTGATCGTCGCCCTCACCGACGTGCTGGGCTCGGTGCCCTCGGGGGCCTTCGCCGCGCACAGCGCCGCCAAGGCGGCCCAGATCATGCTCGTGGCCTCGCTGGCCAAGGCGTGGGCGGCCGACGGCGTGCGCGTCTGCGGTGTCGCTCCCGGGCCGGTCGACCTGCCCGACGACCCGCGGCGCGAGGCGACCCTGCGGGCCGCGGCCCAGTCGCCCGGTGGCCGCCCGGTGGCGCCGGCCGAGATCGCCCGGGCCGTGCGCTTCGTGATCGCCTGCGACGCCCTGACCGGCGTGAACCTGCCGGTCGACGGCGGCTGGCTGCTCGGTCGGGCCTTCTGACGGCGCTCAGGCGGCGCCGATGCCAGGCGGATGCCGGCGGCCGCGTGCCCGCCCCGGCGTCCCTCTAGACCGGCTTGGGCGCCCGCGCGCGCTTGCCCGACTGGGCGATCAGCTCGCGCGCCTTGAGGGCGAGCCAGAACTCCATGCGGTCCTGCGAGCTGCCCAGATCGCGACCGGTGATGTCCTCGACGCGCTTCATGCGGTAGCGCAGCGTGTGGCGGTGCACGTAGAGGCGCTCGGCGGCCTCGCCCCAGTGGCCGTTGGCCTCGAGGAAGCAGGCGAGACTCTTGACCAGGTCGCTCGCGTTCTGCTCGTCGTACTCGTGCAGCTTGCCGAGTACGCTGTCGTAGAAGACCTCGAGCGAGACCGTGTCCTGCAGGCCGAGCAGGAGGCCGTACGAGCCCAGGTCGTCGAAGCTCGCGATCACGCTCGTGCCGCCCTTGAGCTTGCGGATCTGGATGGCGTAGAGGGCCTCGTAGTAGCTCTGGCGCAGGTCGACGAGCTGCCGGTGCGGGCGTCCGATGCCGATCGACACCGTGACCTCGGGGATCAGGCCGGCGATCGTGGTCTGCAGCTCGCCGGTCAGCGAAAGCACGTCGTGGGGGCTGCGCTCACCGAGCTGCACGAGCACGATCACGGAGTCGCTGTGCGAGGCCGAGATGAACAGCAGGTCCCGCTGCGCGAGAAACTCGTCGACCGCCCAGTGCAGGCGCTCCTTGACGTCCTGCGCCGTCTCTTCCTTGTCGCGCCCGCCGTCGACCAGGGCCTTGAAGCCGTCGATGTCGACCAGCATGATGAGCTGCTCCGCGCTGGGCTCGAGCCCGAAGAAGGCGAGGCGACGGGCGATCTCCTCTTCGTAGAGGTCGCTGGCGATGAGCTCGTCGAAGAAGTCGCCGGCGAGGCGCTTCTCGGTCTCGGCGACGGCCTTCTTCTTGACCAGCTCGAGCGCCGTGACCGTGACCACGTGGTGCAGGATGATGCGGTCGTAATCGGAGAACTCGCCGCCGTCCTTGATGACGGCCAGAAAGGCGCCGATGCGATGCGAGGCCACCACCGGGTAGACCTGCACGCTGCCGCCGGCGCCATGCGGGAGCTCGGCCGTGAAGTCCTGACGCGAGGCGCGCTTGTCGGAGATCTCCTTCCAGAGATTGGCGATGAGCTCGGCCGGGATGCGCCGGCGGTGGGCGGCCTCGCACAGCACGAGGCCGTGGAAGTCGAACAGCACGGCCGAGCAGCCGACGAGCGCGG
This sequence comes from Thermoleophilia bacterium, assembly GCA_035517975.1. Taxonomy (GTDB): domain Bacteria; phylum Actinomycetota; class Thermoleophilia; order UBA2241; family UBA2241; genus Bog-752. Next base: position 1,874 of record DATIYD010000052.1, read on the forward strand.
AGAGGGTCGAGATGATGAACTGCAGGCCCTTCTCTTCGAGCACGATCTTGGTGAGCTTCTCGTGCACGGCGAGCGAGCGCTGCAGGAGCGAGTACTGCTCGTTGACGATCTTCGACGCGACGGCCTCGGTGATGGCGATGAACGGGATGTTGTAGGGCACCTCGAACAGCGGGAAGTCGTGGCGCTCGGCCAGCTCGACCATGGACTCGGGGACCTTCTTGAAGCCGAAGCCCACGCCGAAGCCCAGCCCCGAGAGGTTGGCGTCGATCAGACGCTCCAGCATGGCCAGCTGCTCGGCCTCGCGGTCGACCAGGGCCAGGCCGGTGGTGAGCAGCAGCTCGCCGCCCTTCAGCCATCTCGTGGGGTCGGACATCTCGGCGATGTGCACCCAGCGCACCGGGTTGCTCACCGCCTTCTTGCCCGCGCACAGCTTGAGGTTGAGACCGGGGATCTCGAGGATGTCCTGAACG
>DATIYD010000053.1:0-9129 GCA_035517975.1 Thermoleophilia bacterium
CGGATTACCCGGGCGACGGCCAGGCGGTCGGCGACGCTGAACCGGTCCAGGTGGCCCGGCTGCGCTCGGCGATGCAGCACGCCGAGGCCGTGCTCGTGGCTACGCCGCAGTACGATCGCGACGTCGGCGGCGCCATGCGCAACGCCTTCGCCTGGGCCGCTCGTGCGGCCGACGACGGAGGGCGCAGCCGCAAACCCCTGGCCGTCATGGGTCCGTCCTGCGACGAGCGTGACATGCGCGAGGCGCAGGCCCAGCTGCGCGAGGCCCTGGGCGACGGACGCTCCGAGGGCGACGGTGACGGCGGTTTCGAGGTGATCTGGAGCTGCGTGCGGGCGGATGGAGAGCGGACCGGCGGACGGCCCGGCGCGCGCGCCGGCGCCGGCGACGTGCGCGAGTCGGTGCGCGGCCTGCTCGCCACGCTCTCCGACGCCGCTCAGCCGGCCGGACAGACCGCCTGAGACGGCCGCGGGGGCGGGGCGGCGGGGACCGCCGCCCCGCCCCACGTTGTATCATCTGCGCCGGACCCGGCACCGAGACCCGCGAGGGGGACGGCATGGCACTCATCAGCTTCGAGCGCAGCGTCGAGACGGCGTCGTTCTTCAGCCCGCTGCGCGGCATGGAGTTCGCCGAGCAGACGATCGAGGTGCGCCGCGACCCTCTCACCGGCATGACGGCGGTCGCCTCGGCCGAGCTTGCCACCAAGGAAGAGATGTTCTACGGGCGCACCGACTGGGAGTATGCCGAGCGGCTCGCCAGAGAGTCGCGCGAGGGCTGCTTCTTCTGCCCCGAGAAGGTCTTCGACGTCACGCCGCGCTACCCCGACGACGTGCTACCCGGCGGTCGCCTCGAGCGCGGCCGGGCGCTCGTGTTTCCGAATCTCTTCCCGCTGGCGGCGCTGCATGCCGTGGTCGCCTATCCGAAACGGCATTTTCTGCGGCCCTCCGACTTCGCCCCGGGCCTGCTGCACGAGGGGCTCGGTGCGGCGGTCGAGTTCGCCGGTCACGCCGAGGCCGCCTACGACGGTCTCGAGCACCTCGAGCTGTGCTGCAACCACATGCTGCCGGCCGGCGCGAGCATGGTGCACGCCCATTTTCAGGTGTTCGGCGGACCCGCCGCGCCGTGGCTGCTGCGTCTGCAGTGGGAGCGGGCCGCGGCCTTCTTCGAGGAGCATGACGTCTCGTACTGGCAGGCGCTGGTCGACGAGGAGACGGCCAGTGGCGAGCGCCTGATCGGCGGCCGCGCCGGCTGGACCTGGCTCTCCGCCTACGCGCCCACCGGCGGCCGCGAGGTCGTCGCGGTGCTGCCCGGCAAGGCTCGCATCGCTGCGCTCGTCGACGACGAGGTGAGCGAGCTCGCCCACGGTCTGTCGAGGATCCTTGCCTGGTACGAGCGCGAGGGCCTGTCGGCCTTCAACTTCACCCTGGGCGGCGGGCCCCTCGGCGGGCCGTCCGAGGCGCACGCCGTGACGCTGCGCGTCGTCGCCCGCTCGGCCTTCAAACCCGACTATCGCACCGACGACTACTTCCTGCAGAAGCAGCTCGGCGGCGAGCTCATCTTCGTCGCGCCCGAGCAGATCGCGGCCACGCTGCGCGCCGAGTTCACGGGCTGAGAGCCGGCGGCTCGCATGCCGCGTGACGCCCGTCAGGCGGCTTGACGACGGCCGACCGGCTCGGCCCGTCAGGCCACGTCGCGTTCTCAGGCCACGTCGTGCCGCTCAGGCCGCGCCGCGCCGCTCAGGCCGCTTCGCGCTGGTCGATGCCCCGGTCTTCGGCGGTCTGATCGTCGGGCCAGGTGTCGAGGCCGGCCGCGTGGGCGACCCAGCGCGCGTAGACGAGGTAGCGTTGCGGGACCATGAGGCGCAGCCGTGACGGCCCCCTGGGGCGCCGCTTGATGCCGGGTGCCTCGTCCCAGACCTCCGCTTCTATGTCGCGCGCCACGAGCGCGCGCTGCACCTCGTAGATCTGGTCGTGATCGCTCAGGCGAGCGAGTTCCGTGAACTCATCCATACGCACATGTTTCCCCATCGTCCGGAGTGCGAACTGGCAATTCGCGGCGTGGCGAGCTGGGTGACCGTAGGCGGCACTGCGGCGGTAGCTGCGAGGCCGGGAGTCGTAGCCGGCCTGCGCGGCCGCCGAGAGCAAGCGCCTCGGCCGGCGGGCCAGGCGATGAAAAAGGGGGCGGGGTGAGCATTCGCTCACCCCGCCCCCTCGCGTGCGGATGCGCTCAGGCGATCGCAGCGGAGATCAGGTGGTCTCCTCGACGACGCCCTCGATGACGGCATCCTCGGAGACGGTGCCCTGCGTCCGCCCGTAGGCCCAGAAGCCCACGCCGATCAGCATGAGGACGATGAACGTACCGAGGTCCATCAGCTCGAACCGCATCCGGGACATGCCCCAGCTGTCGGTGATCGAGTACTTCTGGCCGAGCATGTTGTCGATGAGGCCCGGCCACAGCAGGGTGATGCAGGTGATGAGGGAGAGGATCCAGGTGATGGCCGCGCAGGCCCACAGGCCGGCAGCGCCGCCCGGCACCCGGTAGGGCCGGTGGACGTGCGGGTGGGTGGTGCGCAGACGCACCATCGCCGGGATCACGAAGACGTAGACGACCACCGTGAGCGAGGTGTCGAGGGCGATCATCACGCCGAGGAACTGGTACAGGCTGCCGCTCGTGAACGCGAAGACGATCACGCACATGATCGAGCCGACGATGCCCATGAGGACGCACATCGCAAGCGGCGTGCCCTGCTTGGAGAACTTGCCGAGCAGGCGCGGGGCCGAGCCGTCGAGCGAGGCCACGGCCTGGACGCGGGCCGAGCCCAGGGTCCACACCGACGCGGAGCTCAGGTACTGCAGGATGAAGATGACGCCCAGGAAGTAGCCGATCGCCTTGGCGGCGCTGGCGCCCACCGCGTCCTTCATGACGATGTTGACGGCGGTGGGGATGCCCGACGATCCGGTGATCTCCTTCTCCTTGATCACGAGGAGCATGCAGAGCATGACGACGAGGTACATGCCGGTCGTGATGAGGCCGGAGCTGAAGATCGAGCGCGGGACGTCTTTCTGGGGGTTGACCATCTCTTCACCGGCCGAGCCCTGGAGCTCGAAACCGACCCAGAGGAACACGACGACGCCGATGACGGCGAGGAAGCCGCTGATGCTGGGCGAGTACGAGCTGGCCGGCGCGATGCCGCTGGGGACGCCGTGACGGACCACGAACGCGATGCCCAGGACGGCCATGACGACCATGATGATCGCCTTGAAGATGGTGCCCAGGTTGCCCGTCCACTTGCCGTACTTGAGGGCGATCACCGAGAGGAAGATGGTCACCCACGTGAAGAGGAGACCGATGACGATCTCTTCCCACGTCGTGAGCGTCGTGTTCGGGAAGAAGAAGACCGCGAGGACGCCGATCGTCACGCCGGTGAGCGTGCCACCCAGCCAAATCGCGTTCGACAGCCAGTACATCATGGTGGCGAGCTCGCCGAACAACTTGCCGTAGGTCATTCGACACCAGGCGTAGATGCCGCCCTCGGCAGGGAAGGCGGAGCTGACCTCGGCGGTGAGCAGTCCGAACGGGATGAGGAAGATGAAGAAGGTGATGATGATCCAGGTGACCGCCTGGCCCAGGCCGACCTTCACCGTGTAGGCGAGGGTGTCGAACCCGATGATGGCGCAAGCCGTGAAGAGAGCCATGTCCCAACGACGTAACGTCTTGTTGAGTTTGGCCTTCTCGGCTTGCATTTCGATCTCAGGCATGCAGACCTCCCATAGCTCTTTTTCGTGAACTGTCGGCCGCTCCCCTAGCGACCGCTCACCGGACCTTTCACTTCCGGTCGACCATTGCATACAGCCCCGCGGAGGCCGAAGCAAGAGCTTTTCCGGAAATCCTCCGGATTGTTGCATCGTTGCTGCGGTTCGGCAACTCTGGCGAGGCTGGTACGAAGGCTGCAGTGGGACGCGGCTTCGGAGCCGGGACATTTCGCGGCGGGGCCGATAGACTGGCCCGGTCATGCCCAGCCGCTCGAGTGGAGGGTATCGTGCCTGACGCGCCCGGTCTTCGCATCTACAGGCCCGCCGACTTTCCCGCAGTGCTCGACCTGGTCGGGAACGCGTTCGGGGGCGAATCGCCGGAGACCGTGCGGTTCGCCGTCTCCGCTTCGAACACCACGACCTTCGTCGCCGAGATCGGCGGCAGCGTGGTGGGCGTCGCCATGGCGATCGCCTTTGGGCAGACCGCCTGGCTGGGCAACGTGGTGGTCTCCCCGGCGTATCGTCGCCGTGGTCTGGGCTACGCCTTGACCGAGCGTGCGCTGCACCACTCCCTGGGAGAGGCCGACACGGTGCTGCTGCTCGCGCTCGGCGATGCGCAGCGCATCTACCGACGACTCGGCTTCGTGGCGGACGGACTCTATGGGACCTGGGCGCGTCGAGACCCGCCGGCCGCCGCCGGCGCCGTTCCGGCCTCGGGCGGGGCGGGGGAGGGGCCGGTGCAGGATCGGGCCGTGACCGAGCACTGCCTGCGGCTCGACAACGCGGCGACGGGCGAGGATCGTCGCGCCTATCTGGAGTACTTCCTGCCGGTCATGCGGATCGCCTACGCGGACCGGCCGGCCGGCCGGGAGAGGTTGGCGGCCGGCTACAGTGCCCGGCTTCCCTGGGGCACCGGCGCCATCATCGCCGAGGATCCGCAGGTGGCAGCCGGCCTGGTCGGCGACTGGCTGCGGGCCTTCCCCGAGACGTATCTCGAGTTCCCCGACGCCAACGAGGCCGGCTGCCGACTGGCCTCGGGTCTCGGGCTGGCGCGCGTCAAGGAGAACCTGCGCATGCGGTACGGTCCACCGGTCGCCGGGTTTCGACCGCAGCGCATCTACAAGACGCTCACTCCTGCGGTGGGGTGAAGGGGCGCGCCCTCGCGAACTTGGGCGTTCTTCGCGCTGCTGCGTGACAGCCCGGCAGGCGCCGAGTAGGCTCGCCGCACAGGACCGGGGGCGGCCCGGACAGGGCCGACCGGGCGGCGCACTCAAGGCGTCGCCGCCCCGCTCTCGCACTGCCGACCGTTCGCGGAGGTGAAGCGTGGAGGCCAAGATCCGCACGCGCATGGGCGACGGCGCTCTCGTCGAGATGACGCCGTCCGAGATCCGCGCCGACCTCGAAGCCGGCACCCAGGCGGGCGCCAAGCGCTGCAAGGCGCCCGAGCTCTCGGGCGCTGAGCTCGACCATCTGGCCGAGATCTTCTGCTCGAACAGCCGCTTCACCGGCGTCGACATCGGCGACGAGGTCGTGCTCTCGTTCGACGGCTGCGGCAGCCAGGACCTCGGCACCCGCATCCACGATCTGCAGTACTACGAGCAGTACCTCTGCGCCGATTCGCTCGAGCTCTACCACCACGACTACTCGTACAAGCCGGCCAAGGCCGTCACCGCCTTCGAGCAGGTCGTCATGCGCCAGGCGCAGTTCGTGACGACGGCGCCGCTCGGCTACGGCGCCATGCCCGACCTTGGGCTCTACACGGTGCCCGACGGTCCGGTGCCCAACTGGTCGGAGCTGTTGCCGCTGGGCAAGATCGCCGAGTCGCGGGCCGCCCAGGAAGAGGCGGTCGAGCTGGCCGCCGCCGACATCGTCTTCGTGGCCGACGAGATGGTCGAGGCCGGCATCGAATTCATCGACCTGGATACGGCCGGTGCGGCCGGCGACGCCGACTTCCTGGCCTCGCTTCTGGCCATAGAGCGCATCCGCGCCCGTCATCCCGACCTCGGCATCCAGATCGGCATGGCAGGCGAGTTCGTGCTGGGCATGCACGGCGAGCTCGAGTACGACGGCATGCGCCTGGCCGGGCTCTGGCCGCTCGACCAGATGCGCCTCGCCGCGCGGGCCGGGGCGACCATCTTCGGGCCCGCGATCAACGTGAACACCGGCCGCTCCATCGCCTGGAACGTCGCCCGCACCCTGACGATCGCCAAGCCGTGCTGCGAAACGGCCACCATCCCGGTCCACTTGAACGGCGGCATGGGCGTGGGCGGCGTGCCCATGCACGTCACGCCGGCCGGCGACGCCACCTGCCGGGCCTCGCGGGCCGCGGTCGACATCCTGCGGCTCGACGGCTTGTAGGTGGGTGCCGGCGACGTCTACGGACAGGCCGTGAGTCACGGCGTCGCCTCGGGGATGGGCGGGATCCGGACTGCTGGAGATCTGGTGGCCCGGATGCAGATCACCCGAGGGATGCGGCTCGCGGAGGCAAAGGACTACGTGGCCGCGAGGCTGGGGGTCTCGACTCTCGACCTTTCGGACCCGACCGTCATGCTCGACGTGCGCAAGGAGTTCGGTCTCGGCGGCATCCTCGAATCGGGCGAGATCACCGACGTGGGCGATCCCCTCGGCATAGAGGCCAAGTTCAACATCGCCGCCGTCCTCGACGTGCCGGTCAACTGCGTGAGCCGCTTTCGCGACATGGCGAGCCGGCGGCGTCCGGTGCAGATCTAGGGGCGTTTGCCCTGCACGGGCGGGGGAACTGTTGCCTGCGAGGTACCGCCCCGCAGAGCAAATGAGGCCGTCACGCGCATCGCCGTCTTCTCCACGCGTCAGTACGACCGCGAGTTCCTGACCGCGGCCAACGAGCGGCTCGGCCATGAGCTCGTCTTCTACGAGCCCCGGCTGACCGCCGACACGGCGCCGCTCGCCGCGGGGTTTCCGGCGGTCTCCGCGTTCGTGAACGACGCGCTCGACGCCGCCGCCCTGACCGTGCTGGCCGAGGGGGGCACCACGCTAATCGCGCTGCGCTCGGCCGGCTTCAACAACGTCGATCTCGCCGCGGCGGCCGCGCTCGGCCTGCGCGTCGTGCGCGTCCCGGCCTACTCCCCGCACGCCGTCGCCGAGCACACCGTCACCCTGATCCTGGCTCTCAACCGCAAGATCCACCGCGCCTACCAGCGCGTGCGCGACGGCAACTTCTCGCTCGACGGCCTCCTGGGGTTCGACTTGAGCAGTCGCACGGTCGGGGTCATCGGCACCGGCATCATCGGAGCGACCACCGCCGGCATCCTCCATGGTTTCGGCTGCGACCTGTTGGCCGCCGACCCCTACCCGAGCGAGCGCGTGCGGGCGCTCGGCGCCCGCTACGTGGACCTGCCCGAGCTGTTCGGCGCCGCCGACATCATCACGCTGCACTGTCCGCTGCTGCCCGAGACCACGCACCTCATCGACCGCAACGCGATCGCCCAGATGAAGCGCGGCGTGATGCTCGTGAACACGAGCCGCGGCGGCCTCGTCGACTCGCGCGCCGTGATCGCCGGCCTGAAGTCGGGCCGCATCGGGGCCCTCGGCCTCGACGTCTACGAAGAGGAGACCGATCTGTTCTCACGCGACCTCTCCGGCCAGATCATCCAGGACGACGTCTTCAGCCGCCTGCTCACGTTCCCAAACGTGATCGTCACCGCCCACCAGGGCTACTTCACGGCCGAAGCGCTCCACGAGATCGCGACGACGACCCTCCGCAACGTGACCGAGTTCGAGGAGGGTCGCCCGCTCGCCAACGAGATCCGTTTCGAGCCCGGCGTCGACCACGTCGGCGGCCGCCGCGCGGCGTAGCCGGTCGGGCGACCTCGAGGTCTGTCACCCGGGCGCCTCGCCCTTCGTCAACCGGCTCGATCACCAGCGTCACCGACACCTGCCCCCGGCGCTGCGGACCCTGCCACAGGAGCAACCGCGTGACTCGAAACATCGGTCGAACCGGTCGCCGGTGGACGACCGAGCCGACCGCTCGACCTCGACGTCGGCTGCCCCAGCGTCGCGTCTTCCCGTGATCCGTGTGATCGTGCAGCTCAACGACGAGCAGTGGGTCGCCGCTCGCGAGCAGGCGAGGTCCGAGGGTCTCTCGCTGGCGGCATTCGTGAGGCACGCGGTCGATGCGCGGCTCGCTCGCGCCGAATCGGCCCGCGACGCGGTGGTGAGGCGCGCGCTGGCTGCGATCGATGGGCTGTCCGATGCGGCCCCGCCGCCAGGCTGCAGTGACCAGGCCGATCGATGCGGCGCGGATGAGCAGCCCGACCGATGCGGCCCTGACGGGCAGGGCGGCGTTCCGCGGTACTGGCTCGATGAGCCGCTCGAGGAGCCGCCCGACGACGCAACGGAATGGCGACCGTGATCGATCGCGGGACATGACAGCCCTGATCGACACGACCGCGCTTCTGGCGCTGCTCGACGGGCATCACCCGCAGCACCATATGCTGCGTCACGAGCTCGCCTTCGAGCTCGACGTAGAGGGCGAGATCGCCGTCACCAACTACGTGGCGCTCGAGACGTTCGATGCCACGCGCCGGCGCCTCGGTGCGAGCGCCTTGAAACTGCTCGCACGCGAGATCATGCCAGCTCTCGAGATCGTCTGGGTGCAGCCGGCTGAGCACGCGCTCGCCCTCGAGATGCTGCTCGCTTCGGGTCCAAAGCCGCTGAGCTTGGTCGACCGCACGACCCTGGTCGTGGCGCGCCGGCTCGGCGCGCGCCGTTGCATCGCCGCCGACGGTCGGCTCGTTGTCGAGGGCCTCGCCTGACTCTCCTCGCGTAGATCCGCCGGCCGAATGGGGTGGCCCACGGGGGTAGCCGTCGGGGGGCTCTCGGGGGTGGCCCTCGGGAGGTGGACGTTGGGGGGTGGGGTGCCTCGGGTGGCAGGTGGCGCGGGGGCCGATATACCATGGTCCGACGCCAACCGGTGGGACGCTAAGCAGTGGAGGTGATGCGCTTGGAACCCAGGATCGCAACCCGCATGGGTGATGGCTCGCTCGTCGAGATGACCCGCTCGGAGATCAAGGCCGATCTCGAGGAGGGCACGCAGCTCGCCGCCAAGCGGGCCAAGGTCGAGCCGCTCACGCAGGACGAGCTCGACCACCTGCTCGACATCTACGCCTCGTCGGCGCGCTTCACCGCCGTCGACATCGGCGACGAAGTCATCATGAGCAACGACGGCACCGGGACCAAGCACATCGGCAACCGGGTGCAGGACCTGCAGACCTACGAGCAGGTCGTCGGCATCGACATGGTCGAGCTCTGGCAGATCGACTACTCGTACAAGGCCGTCAAGACCAACGTGGCCCACGAGGGCCAGTCGATGAAGATCGCCCAGATGCTCTGCACCAACCCC
>DATIYD010000054.1:0-2192 GCA_035517975.1 Thermoleophilia bacterium
AGCAGCAGACCGAGCGTGAAGCCCAGCAGCTCCGCCCTGGCCTGGCCCAGCGACGCCTGGCCGATCGCCCTCACGCCAAGAAGCACGATCACTCGCTAGCCGCCTCGCGCACCGTGTGACTGTCCTCGAGCGGACGCCGGAGCGCGGCGTCCGTCGTCGGGTGGTTCCCGGCCCGCCGGCATCCAACGCCGCGCGACGCTAGGCGATCTGGACCGAGCGCTTCGAGAGGCCCAGGAAGTAGCCCTCGATCGTGGTCACCGGCGCCCCGCCGCCGCCGGCACCGAGGGTGACGAAGAGCGGCACGAAGTGCTCGGTCGTGGGGTGGGCGTAGCGGCCGCCCGGCGCCTCGCGAAAGCCGGCGAGCGCCTCGACGTCGCCGTGCTCGAGCGCCGCGCCCGCCCACGCGTCGAAGTCGCTCGACCAGGCCGGCGGCGGCGCGTCGATGCGAAAGTCGCGCAAGAACGGCAGACCGTGGGTGAGAAAGCCGCTGCCGACGATGAGCACTCCTTCGTCGCGCAGGGGTCGCAGCTTCTCGCCGAGCGCGTAGAGGCGCCACGGATCGAGGTTGGGCAGCGAGAGCTGCAGCACCGGCACGTCGGCCTCGGGATACATCACGAGCAGCGGCACGTAGGCGCCGTGATCGAGGCCGCGCTCCGGGCGCTGCGCGACCTGCTCGGCGCCGAGCAGGTCGCGCACGCGGTCGGCCAGCTCCGGCGCCGGCGGGGCCGGGTATGTCGTCCGGTAGTAGCGCTCGGGGAAGCCGTAGAAGTCGTAGACCAGAGGCACGCCGTCGCTCGTCGCGCCCAGCGTCGCCGGCGCCGCTTCCCAGTGGGCCGAGACCATGAGGACGGCGCTCGGCCTGGGCAGGGCCCGGGCCCAGGCGTCGAGCTGCGCCACCCAGAGGGGATCGTCGACCAGGGGCGGCGCGCCGTGGCCCAGGTAGACGGCCGGCATGCGGCCGTCTGCCTGGGCGCCGGCGGCGCGCCGCCCCACGAGCTCGGCCGCCGCTGTGACGTCGGCGTCGGGCGCGGGTGCGCTCGGCTTGAGTTCCTCGTCCACGGCTGACCTCCCTGGTCCTCTCGATCCCCTGCGGGCTCCTTGCGCGGCCGGCGGCGGCAGACGCCCGTCGCCTCCGGCGGCATCCTGCTCGTGCGCCGCCGGCGCCACCGCGCGTTGCGCCTCTCGTCTACCCGATTTGACCGCTCGCGGTAAGATGGAAGTCCCGTGACACGGGACGGTGCCCGCGGGCGCCGCAAGCAGCGGCCCTCCGCGTGCAGGGCCCGCACGCCCAGGAGTTGCTGCATGGCTTCGTTTGCCCGCTGGTGCTACCACCACCGTCTCGTCGTGCTCATCGCCTGGCTCGTCGTGCTGGCGTCGGTGATCGGCATCGACCGCAGCGTGGGCAACGCCTACTCGAACACCTTCAACCTGCCGGGCACCGAGTCGACCAAGGCGCTCGAGCTGCTGAGCGCGTCGCTGCCCAAGCAGTCCGGCGACTCCGACTCGCTGGTCTGGCACGTGACGAGCGGGACGGTCAACGACCCCGCCGTGCGCACTCGCATGACGGCCCTGATGCAACTGCTCCGCAAGGAGGCGACGATCGCCGGGGTGACCAGCCCCTACACGCCGCGGGGCGCCGTCCAGATCAGCCGCGACGGCAAGACCGCCTACGCCACAGTGGCCTTCACGAAGCTCGCCGCCGAGCTGCCGCGCCCCGCTGTCCTGCGCATCATCTCCCTGACGAAGGCGGCCGGCAGGCCCGGCCTGCAGGTCGCGATCGGCGGCCAGGCGATCGAGCAGGCGAGCTACACGCCGCCTTCCAACAGCGAGTTCATCGGTCTCATCGCCGCCGCCATCATCATCTTGATCGCCTTTGGCTCGCTGCTGGGCATGGCGCTGCCGCTCATCACGGCGGTCGTGGCGCTGGGCACGGCGATCTTCTCGATCGGCCTGCTGTCGCACGTGGCGAGCATCGCCACGATGGCCCCGACGCTTGCCGCCCTCATCGGCCTGGGTGTCGGCATCGACTACTCGCTGTTCATCGTCACGCGCTACCGGGACAGCCTCAAGGCGGGCCTGCCGCCCGAAGAAGCGGCCGTCCGCTCCCTGAACACGGCGGGCCGCGCGGTCCTCTTCGCCGGCGGCACGGTGTGCATCGCCCTGCTCGGTCTGCTCGTCCTGCGTCTGCGCTT
>DATIYD010000055.1:0-8018 GCA_035517975.1 Thermoleophilia bacterium
CGACGACAGCGACAGCGACAGCGACGGCAGCGGCGACGGCTACGGCAGCGACGGCGTGAGCGACGTTGGCGGAGGGCGCGTGGCGGGACCCGCGATCGATCAGGAGTGGCTGGCGGAGCTCTGCCGCGCGGGCGACCGGATCATCTGGGACGCCTACCGCTTTGCCCTGGGTGAGCCCGGCGTGCCGTGGCCGCGCCTTGTGTTGCCGATGAAGGGCAAGGAATGCCGCGTGGGCGAGCAGGAGGCTCGCATGGCGCTCGTCGCGGCCCTGCTCGCAGACCGCGAGGCGTCGTCGTGGGCGCTGGCCGCCGAAGCGCCGACCCGGCTCTCCTACCGCTTCGCGGGCCGTGCCTCGGGACCCCGCGCGCAGCGGGCGCTGATCGACCTCGCCCTCTACCGGGGCGACGCCGACGCGCCGGCCCTTGCGATCGAGTTCACGTCGGGCGGGCGGTCGGGCAAGTCGGAGCACGACGACAGCATCCGGCGCGACATCGCCAAGGTGCTCGCCGAGCAGCCGCCCGTACTGTGGTTCCATGTCGTGCGCGACGCCACGGGAAGCGCCCTCGAAGGCCTGCTGCGCGCCCTCGACGCCGCGATCTCGCTGCTCAGCAACCCGTACAAGCTGGCCGGCTACCTGGCTCCCGGCAAGGCTCCGGAGCCGCGCGCCAAAGCCATCGCCTTTCACCTCTGCATCGTGAACCCCGGCCTGACGGCCTCGCTGCACCGCGTGCTCGACTACGTGCCGGGACGCCCCGACGACGCCTTCTTCTCGCTGGCGCCTGCCGAGACCGGCGCCGGGCCTGCGGGGAACGGGCCCGCGGTCGGCGGCCGGGCTGGCGCCGGCCGATACGTGGGCGGGCGAGCCGACGCGAACGAGACGGTCGCGGCAGCGATCGACGTCGCCGAGCGGCAGGGCTGGCTCGTGCACCGGCCGCAGTGACGGTTCGGATCTAAGAAGCCGGGGAGCCGTCCAGGACGTAGGCCAGCAGATCGGCCGGCGTGGCGGCGACGTAGGCGGCGCCGGCCGCCGCCAGCACGGCCGGACCATGCCAGCCCCAGCCGGCGCCCAGCGGCGTCGCGCCGGCGGCGGCGCCCTCGAGCATGTCGCCGCTCGTGTCGCCCACGTAGAAGCAGCGCTCCTGGCCGGGGTACCGGCTCATGACGGTGGCGATCTTGTTCACCTTGCTCGCGTCGACCTCGACCCCGAGGATCTCGGACACCTCGCCGGCCAGCCCGGCGCGCGCCAGAAAGCCGTGCACCACGGCGCTCTCGTTCGAGGTCACGACCACGACGTCGAAGCGGCGCGAGAGGCCGCGCAGCAGCTCGGCCACCCCGGGGAACGGGCGCAGGTCGGGAGCGACGGTGAGCGCGGCGGCCGTGTCGGAGATGATCGCCGCGATGACGTCGGGGGTCATGCCGCGCGCCCGCATGCAGTCGTAGACGTTGTCGTGGAACAGGGCCACGACGTGCTCGGCGGTCGCGATGTCGGGATGGCCGTGCTTGCGACAGGCAGCGGTGAAGGCGGCGGTGAACACCTCGAGCGAGTCGACGAGCACGCCGTCGTGGTCGAACATGATGACGTGGCGCAGCAGAGCGTGGCCTCACGTGTCGTGTACGGGCTTGGTCTCACGATACCACCCGGGACCGCTGGCGGCCTCCGCCTCGGCCGGCCGGGCCATCAAGCCGGTCCCGCCCCAGCGAAGCCCGCCGGCAACTGGCGACGAGCGATGCGCTGTGGTGGGCCGGGGCCGGGGCGGGAACGGTGAACCTAGCGGAGCGAGTGCTCCGGCTGCGGGGTCACGACAGAAGGACGTCACATCGCCTTCGAACGGTGGCAGCGGCGACTCCCGCGAGTCACGGGAGCGGCAACGAGCGCCCATCTGCGGCGCGGGCTGCAGCGAGGCGCGGACAGGCTGACCGACGAGCTCGGGGGACCGGCGCGCCGGCGGGTCGTCCTGCTGCTCGCCCTCGTGCTGGCCCTGAACGGCGCCGACGGCGCGGCCGTCGGGGCGATCGCCGCCCAGCTCAGCCCCGGTCTGCAGATCAGCAACGTGGAGCTCGGGCTTCTCGTCACCGTCTCGTCACTGGTGGGGGCGCTCGCGACCGTCCCGGTCGGGATCCTCACCGACAAGACCCGCCGGGTCCGGCTGTTGAGCGTCAGCATCCTGCTCTGGGGCGCTGCCGAGGCAGTGAGCGGTCTCTCGACGTCGTACGCGATGCTCGTGCTCACGCGGCTCGCGCTGGGTGCGGTCACGGCGACCGCCGGCCCCACGGTCGCCTCGCTCACCGGTGACCTCTTTCCCCCCGGCGAACGCAGCAGGATCTACAGCTTCATCATCACGGGCGAGCTCGCCGGCGCCGGGTTCGGCGTCGTGGTGGCCGGTCTTGTCTCGGGTCTGCTCGGCTGGCGCGCCGGCTTCATCGTCCTTGCCATACCCAGCGTGGCGCTCGCCTGGGCGCTGCACAGGTACCTCCCCGAGCCCGCGCGCGGCGGTCAGAGCCGGCTGGAGCCCGGTGCCGCCGAGATCGTCTCCGCCGAGGAGGCCGCCGAGCTGCCGGACATCGCGCGCGGCGAGAGCGGGGCGCGGGCGGGCGGGGCGGGCGACGGCCGTGCCGACGACACCGTGCTCCGGCAGGTCGAAGAGCAGGGGGTCGCACCAGACGAGGAGGTGGTGGCGGCCGCCTCTGATCCGGCTCGCATGAACACGTGGCAAGCCGTCCGCTACGTGCTGCTGGTGCGCACCAACGTGATCATCATCGTGGCCTCGTCGCTCGGCTACTTCTTCCTGGCGGGACTGCGTACGTTCGTCGTGCTCTACGTGCGCGGCCACTTCGGTATCGACCAGGGCCTGACGATCGCATTGCTGGCGGTGGTGGGAGGGGCCGCGGTGCTCGGCCTGCTCGTCGCCGGCCGCACCGCCGACCGGCTCCTCGAGCGCGGTCACCTGGATGCCCGGCTGGTGGTGGGCGGCGTCGGCTATCTGGCGGCCGCCGCCCTCGTGCTGCCCGGCCTGCTGTCGCGCACCCTTCTGCTGTCGCTGCCGCTGCTCATGCTCGGGGCAGCCGCCCTGGCGGCGCCGAACCCGCCGCTCGACGCCGCCAGGCTCGACGTCGTGCCGGCCCAGCTCTGGGGGCGGGCCGAAGGCGTGCGCACGGCCATGCGCTTCACGCTCGAAGCCTTCGCCCCGCTGCTGTTCGGCCTCGTCTCGGAGCAGTTCGGCGGCGGGCCGGCCACGATCGGTCCCTCCGGCAGCGTGGCGGTGAGCGGCGCCGCGGGGCTGCGCCGGGTCGATGGTCTGCAGGTGGCGTTTCTCCTCATGCTCATCCCCCTCGCCGCCGCCGGTCTGCTGCTGCTGCAGCAGCGGCGTCACTACGCCGTCGATGTGGCCTCGGCGGCCGAGGCGGAACGGCGCGCGAAGGCAGACCGCGGGCGTCGCCCGGCAGTGTAGACGTATCGATGCGCGTTTGCCGGCCCGATTCGAGCCACGGCGAACGGGGAACGGTTATGCCGCATCGGGAGCGTGGAACAGCAGCACCTCGAAACGGTGCCGTGCGCGACAGTCCTGGGGGACCATGACGCATCCGACCAAGCGCAGTTGGGGGGCTATGACACAGCGGAGCAGGCGACACGCGCACGAAGACGGCGGACCTTCGGTGCCTCAGCGCAGGCCGCCGGACCCGCCGTTCGGCCTGCGACCGGGCGTGGCGCCGTCTCGCGCCGCACGCTTCGGTCCGGCGCGGGCGACGGCTCTCGTCGGGGTGCTCACCGTCGTCGTGCTCGCGCTGCTGGTGCTGCCCCAGGTCCTGCGCCTTTCACAGGCGTCGCACCCCACCCTGATCGCCGATCTCAAGGGCCAGGGAAGCGGCGCCTACCTGAGCACGTCCGGCGGCTTCTACAAGCTGCGCCCCTCTCCCGAACTGCCCAGCTTTCCCCGGACGTCGGCTACCGTCGCGCCCACGGTGACGGTGGTCATGCGTGCCCGCGGGCCTGTGCGGCTGGATCACTACACGATCGTCGCCTATCGCTCACACGCCGCCGTGGCGGCGAGCGTGCGTCGCCTCGGCCGCACGACGCTCGAGCTCCGGCCGGCGCACAGCCTGGCGCCGGGGCGCTACTTCGTGCAGATGCCGGCCGACAGCGCGAACGGCGATCAGGCGTTCTTCTACTTCCAGGTCGCCGCGAGCTCGCCGAGCCCGTCTCCGAGCCCGACGCCGAGCGAGACGGTCACGCCGAGCCCGACGCCCTCCGAGAGCGTCACGCCGACCCCGACGCCCAGCGACACCGCCAGCCCCGGCCCGGCGAGCAGCGGGGCCGCCGCGCCGGCCGCGCCGGACCCGGCTCCCTGACCTCGCCGCGCGTGCGGGTCGTTCGAGGCATGCTGCCCGACCCGGGGTCCCGAACTTTGCGGTCGCGCCCTTCTCCCAACGCCTGCCGCCGGGTAGGCTGTTGCCGCCTGAGGTGAGCGTTCGAGCGCGGCAAAGGAGCCCGGCCATGGCCATCGTCGACCTGAGTCACACGCTGGAGAGCGGCATGCCCATCTATCCGGGCGACCCGGTCGTCGAGCTCGCCGCGTCGCCGCAGGAGGAGCCGTGGCGCGTGCTGCGCCTCGCGCTCGGCAGTCACAGCGGCACGCACATCGACGCGGCCGCCCACTACGTGTCCGACGGACGCACCATCGACCGCTATCCGCTCGAGCGGTTCGTCGTGCCCGGTGTCGTCGCGGCGATCGAGGCCGGCGACGACGAGGAGATCGCCGCGGCCGCGCTCGCTGAGGCACTGGCCGCCGCGCCGCCGGGCGGCGCCCTGCTGTTGCGCACGGGCTGGGACCGCCATTGGGGCGGCGCGGCGATGCTGCGCCATCCCTTCCTCGGGGCGCCGGCGTGCGAGGCCATCGTGGCGGCCGGCATCACCCTCGTGGGCACCGACGCCTTCAACGTCGACAGCTCGGTGCGGGGCTCGACCCACGTGCACGAGATCCTGCTGAGGCGCGACGTGCTGATCGTCGAGAACCTGACGAACCTCGATCGCCTGCCGGTAGCGCGGCCGCTGCGCTGCGCGTTCGTGCCGCTCAAGCTGGCCGACGGCGACGGCTCGCCGGTGCGGGCCTACGCCTGGGACGCCGGAGACGAGTCGTGATCGCGCGTTGCTCGTGCCGTGCAGGTGAGTGGTGAGTACGGCGGCCGACACCCGGCCCGTGATCCTGACCGGCTGCCGGCTGATCGACGGTGCCGGCAATCCCTGGGTGGCGGCCGACATCGAGCTCGAGGCCGGCCGCGTGGCCGCCATCCGGCCGGCCGGCAGCCAGTCGCGCCGCGCTGGTCGCGGGCCGCTCGTGATCGACGCCGGCGGGCGCTACGTGACGCCCGGCTTCGTCGATCCCCACACCCACTCCGACCTCACGGTGCTCACCGATCCCGGCGCCGAATCGGCCATCTACCAGGGGGTGACCACACACGTCGTCGGCAACTGCGGTATGTCGGCGGCGCCCGTCGAAGACAGCCGCCTCGCCGATTTCGCCACCATGTGGGAGAGCTACTGGGATGCGCCGCTCGTGACCTGGCGCAGCTTCGCCGACTACCTCGCGACCATCGAGAGTGGCGGCTGCGCCATCAACGTCGCCGCCCTGGTGGGCCACGGCGCGCTGCGCGTCGCGGCGATGGGCTTCGACGAGCGTCCGGCCGGCGAGCGCGAGCTCGCCCACATGAGCCGCCTGCTCGCCGAGAGCATGACGGCGGGCGCCTTCGGTCTGTCGACCGGCCTCGTCTATCCGCCGGGCTGCTACTCCTCGACCGAGGAGCTGATCGCCCTGGCGCGGATCGTCAAGCAGTACGACGGCATCTACACCAGCCACGTGCGCGGCGAGCGCGAGACGATCGTCGCCGCCGTCGAGGAAGCGGTGCGCGTCGGCGCCGAGAGCGGCCTGCCCGTGCAGGTCTCGCACAACGCGCCGAAGTGGGGAGGACCGCCGGCCGCCGAGAACCTCGCCGTGATCGAGCGCGCCCGTGCTCGCGGCGCCGACGTCACGCTCGACAACGACGCCCACACGGAGCTCGCGCCACGCCTCTCGCGGGCACTGCCCCAGCCGCTGCACAGCCTCTCTGTCGACGAGCTCGTCGCGGTGCTCGGCGATCCGGCTCGCCGCGTCGCGCTGCGCGCCGAGATCGCCGCCGACGACGCCCGCCCCGGCCCGGGCTACGCCGGCCTGCTGCGCCACGGGCGCTTCGAGCGCATCGTCGTGCTGCACGCCGTCGACACCGCGCTGCTCGGCCGTTCGATCGCCGACATCGCCGCGGCGCGCGGCGCCGACCCGCTCGAGACATACCTCGATCTCATCGTCGAGGAGCGCGACGCGATCGTCGCCATCTTCGAGTACATCGACCCGGTCGAGCTCGAGGTCGTGCTGCGCCACCCGCTCTGCATGATCTCGTCGGACGGCCTCGTGCAGGCCCTGCCGGGCCCGGACGAGCCGGCGGCCTACTGGCCCTGCAGCTTCGGCGAGTACCCCGGCGTGCTCGAGCGCTTCGTGCGCGACCGCGCCGTGCTGCGCCTCGAGGATGCGGTGCGCAAGATGACCTCGATGCCGGCCCAGCGCTTTGGGCTGTGGGACCGCGGCGTGCTGCGCCCTGGAGCCCGCGCCGACCTCGTGGTCTTCGACCTCGAACGCGTGCACGACCGGGCGACCGACCCCTACCCGCATAGCGCGCCCTTCGAGAACGTGCCTCACCGCTACGCGGAGGGCATGGATTACGTCTTCGTGAACGGCGAGGCAGTCGTCTGGGAGGGAGCCCATACCGGCGTGCGCAGCGGCGAGGTGCTCCGCGGACCGGGGGTGACAAGGCCGTCCGGCTAGGCTCGGCGCGACTCAGGGCGTCCCGCCAGGGGCGCGACTCAGGGCGTCCGGCGAGGGTGCGGCGGCGAGCTACTGCCGGGTCACCGAGAAGCTCGTGCCGTTGGCGCTGAGCTGCGAGGTTGACGTCAAGTAGTGGCCGGAGGGACCGAAGACGATCTCGGTCTTGCCGGGGCGCCGGGCCCCGAGGGGGCGGCCGTTCACGCGGCAATCTCTGAACCGCACGGGCTGGAAGGCGGCCAACAGGTCGTGCCCGCGGTGCCAGTATCCTTCGACGATGATCTCGGCGCTTCGAAAGCCGGGGTCGGCTCGGCGCTGCACCGTGGTGAAGCGCTCGCCCTGGGTCTTGTCGGCCAGGCTCAGCCTGAACTGTTGCCCGCCCAGAAAGACGACGCTGGCCGTGATCGTATCGCCGGGGCCCATCGAGAACCGCTGACGACCCGCGGCGTTGTGGACCCAGAGATCGGTGACGGGGGGCTTCGGATACATCTCATACCAGGCGTAGGCGTAGAAAGCCTCCACGCTGCCGCCCTGGGTATCCGCGGAGGTGCCAATCTGTGTAAGCCCGTCGCCGTTGCCGCCGAGTCCGACCCAGAAGCTGGCACTCCTGAAGTTCGTTCCCCTGACGGTGGCGTTCGGCTCCACCCAGGTGGCACTCACGCTCCTCAAGTGACTCCCCGTCACGCGGTAGCCGGCCCACAGCCCCGTGTCCGGGAACAGTTGGCGCGCAACGGCGGACGGCACGTGCATCCGTCTGAGCGCGGCATCGGACTCGAGATCCGTGCCGTAGCCGGCGAGCTTCCAGTGGCCGCTGCGCTCGACGGCGACGACCGTCGGGGTCTCGACGTCATTCGCGGGCGCCGGCAGAGCATCGGCACGGACCCACCACCGATCGTAGGCGGCGCGGGCGATCTCGATATCGACGACCTTCTCGACCGTGATGCCGGGATCTCTGCGCGCCACCAGGGAACCGACGGCCTGGACCACTTCAGCGCGCGAGGGTGCGGCGCCGAGGGCCCGGTCGGTCGGAGCGGGGACGGCGGCAGATGGGGCCGGGGCGAGTGCCGAGGCCGAGCGCTGTGCGGCCGGGGGTGAGCTGCCCCCGCAGGCGGCGCCGGCGAGCGTGCACAGCGCGATCAAGCAAACGGCGAGTGTCAGCCGAAGCGAAAC
>DATIYD010000056.1:0-7604 GCA_035517975.1 Thermoleophilia bacterium
CCGCCTTCGCGGCCCTGACGGCCGCCGCCCGCCCCCTCGCCCGCGCCGAGGCCGCCCTCGGCTTCGAGCCGCAGCGCTCGTACTTCCTGGTCGCCGACGCCTAGGCCGTCGGCTCCCCGCCCTCAGCGCCCTCGTCGACGCCGATGTCGGTGAGCTGGATCATCGCCTCGTGAGGATCGAAGCTCACCTGGGGCGAGCCGCACGCCGGGCAGACCGGCTGGGGCACTTCGGCCGGGAACTCCTCGCCACAGGCCAGGCAGGCGGCGGCGACCGGCGCACTCGCGAAATGCAGCGTCGCGCCCTTCAGCATCTCGTCCTCGTCGGTCAGCATCTCGTAGTACATCTCGATCGACTCGGGCTGAAAGTCGGCGGCCGGCGTGATGGTGAGGAAGAGATCGGTCACCTTGGCCGCGCCGGCCTGTGCCGCCGCCTCGCGGGCGCGGTCGACGATGCCCTGGGTGATGCCGAGTTCGTGCACGGTCGCTCCTGATCTGTCGTCTCTTGTGCTCGCGCCTCCGGCGGCTTGCGGGACGCGTGCGCTAGTTCTACCCGCAGTACCGCCATCGCGTCGAGGCCGACGCCGCGCGCGGACCAGTGCGGGTGCGCCGGTGACCATGCTCGGACCCGATGTGACGGCGCCCATGCCGCGCCGCGCTGGACGCGGCGGCCCGCACCCGCGGACCCGCTTTGGACGAAGCGCCGTTGCCGCCGCACCCGCCGGTCTGACAGAATCGGTGGCGGCGCCGCCCGTGCGGCGCGCCACCGTTTTCGCCCTGGGCGAGGCGGTCGGCATCCGGATCCGGTCCCGCGTGGTCATCTCGGCGTTCGCCGACGACGCCGGGGTCGCAAGGAGGGGGAGCATGAAGGTTCTCATCGTCGGAGCGGGCATGCAGGGCCAGGTCCTCACCTGGAACCTGGGCCGTAATCCTGCCGTCACCGAGATCGTCATCGCCGACTACGACGAGGCGCGGGCCCGCTTCGTCGCCGGCCAGGTCGGCAACGGCAAGGCGCGGGCGATCTTCATCGACGCCTCCGACTCAGGCGCCGTGGCCAAGGCGGCCGAGGGCGCCAGGCTGCTGGTGAACGCCGTGGTGCCGACCTTCAACATGGCCATCCTGCACGCCTGCCTGAAGGCCGGCACGAACTACCTCGACATGGCCTCCGGCCAGACCCCGACCCAGACCATCGACGAGGCCTGGCTCGAGCAGGCGGCGCTCGATCCCGAGTTCGCCAAGGCCGGGCTGACCGCCCTGCAGAGCACCGGCATGGACCCGGGCGTCACCAACACCTTCGCGGCCAACGGCTACGAAGACCTCGACAAGTGCTTCGAGATCCGCATCAAGGACTACGCGCTGTTCGACTCGCCGGTGCCGCTGCAGGTGTGGTCGCAGGAGACCTACTACACTGACTGCGCCCAGCCGCCATTGCTCTACGAAGACGGCGAGTTCAAGCGGGTCGAGATCTTCGGCCGCAAGGAGTTCTACCAGTTCCCCGAGCCCTTCGGTCTGGGTCCCTGCATCTGTCACGACCACGAAGAGGTCACCACGCTGCCGCGCCTGTTGCCGAAGAAGTTCGGCGACAAGGGCCTGCGCTACGTCGACTTCAAGATGGGCACCGAAGAGGCCGGCATCGACGCCGACGCCGCCTTCGTCGGCTCCGGCATGACCAGCAAGGAGCCCGTGACCCTCAAGGACGGCTCGAAGATCAGGCCGATCGACGTCTACGTGGCCACGCTGGCGCCCAACCCACCGGCCGACGAGCTCGCCCGCATGGCGCTCGCCGGAGAGATCTTCGACGTCGGCGTCCAGCTCGTCGACTGCATCGGCGAGAAGGACGGCAAGCCGGCGACGATCAACCACACGGTGATCGGTCCCGACATCAAGCGCGTCAACCAGCTCATCCCCG
The DNA here is from genome assembly GCA_035517975.1 of Thermoleophilia bacterium. Lineage (GTDB taxonomy): Bacteria > Actinomycetota > Thermoleophilia > UBA2241 > UBA2241 > Bog-752. The sequence continues at coordinate 1,906 of DATIYD010000056.1, forward strand.
GCGCCACGTCGGTGTCGTACGGCACGTCGACGCCGGCGTCGATCTACGCCGAGATGATCGTCGAGGGTACGATCGACCAGCCCGGCGTGATCGCCCCCGAGCTGCTCGACCGGTCGGCACGCGACGCGTTCATCGCCGAGCTCGGCCGCCGCGAGATGCCGGTCACGCGCCGCATCGAGACGCGGATCAACTAGCCCTCACAGGCAAGCCACGCCGCCGGCCGCGGGCTTTGGCCGCTCCGCCTTTAGCCCGCGGCCGGCAGCGTCTTGCCGTACGTCGCGAAGCGCCGCGACACGACCATGCCGGCACGCTCGTAGACCGCGACGGCGCCGGTCTCGTTCTGGGCGTCGACGAACAGCCGCGCGACCGCGGCGCCGCGTGCGGCCAGCTCGCGGAACTCGGCGTGCAGCAGAGCCGAGCCGAGGCCGCGGCCGCGCCAGGGCCGGCGCACGGCGAGGTCGTCCACGAAGCCACCGTCCTCCGAGACCGTCGCGGCCGCGTACCCGGCGATCTCGCCGCCGTCCCAGGCGATCAGCCACAGCGCTGGGTCGAACTCGGGCCGGTCGATATGCCTGTGGCGCCACTCGTCGTACGAGCGCGGCTCGAACAGATAGTGCTCGGCAAAGGCCTCGTGGTCGGCGGCGTGAAGGGCGCGTTCGTCACGCCCGGGCCGCAGCGCCCGCACCGCGATGCCATCGGGCCAGCGTGACTCCGCGAGGGCGCCGCCGAGACCGATCTCCATCTCGAAGAAGTGCCGCACGACGGTGAAGCCACGCTCTTCGAGGGCGACCCTGCACTCCTCCTCGGGCTGCGCCCACACGACCAGCGTGCCGGATACGCCCGACGGCAATTCGGCGACGCGTTCGGCGGCGCGCCGCTCTATCGCGCCGAGCAGCGCGGCGCCCAGCCCGCGGCCACAGTGCTCCTGATGCACGTACACGTCGGCGGGCATCTCGCCGCTTCCGTGCGGCGACCAGACGACCCCCAGGGCGGCCACCGGGAGGGCCGCGCCGGGTGGCGCCGTCACCAGCCAGGCGTCGCGTTCGAGGTCGAGGCGGGGCTCGCGAAAGTCGATCTCGAGCCGGTTGTCGTGACGGCGCGGCTCGCCGCACTCGTCGCTTTCGAGATCGTCGAGCACCCGTTGAGCCGCCGGGACGTCATCCAGCGACGGGCGTCGCGAGCGGTAGCCTTCGGGGAGCTCGATCATGCGCCTTCTTTCGCCGTGGAGGCCGCCACGCCGCACCGCGCGCGACCCGTCGCGCGCCGCGCCGCCCGGAGCGCTCGTGCCCGCGCGGCTAGCTGCCGTCGGCCTTGTGTGACCGCCTCGCCCATGAGTCGGGCGGTAAGGAGCCCGGGTCTGGGCGCACCGGCCGGCCGGCCGCCGCCCGCACGCGCAGCGAACCGTCGGCGGCGACCACCTCGAGCTCGTCGCCGCCGAACACGGCGAACAGCGAGACCAGGCCGACGGCGTCGTGTCCGCCGCCGAGCTCGTCGACGGTCAGGGCTTTGTTGTCCTGCAGGCGCACCCAGGTGTCGCGCACGCGGTCCCACGTGAAGTCGGCGCGCTGGCCGCGCACCTGCAAGGCGAGGCGGTCGCCGGCGGCAACGACGCGCCCGGTCCCCGTCCAGACGAGCAGGTCGAACTCGGCGACCTTGCCCTCCTGCAGACGCCACTTCATGGTTTCGGCTGAGATCATGGATCCTCCTGTGCGGCCCGCGACGCTCGGCCAAGTCTACCGGTTCTCGCCCGGCGCCGCTGGGACCAGCGCCGCTCGTGGCAGACGCGGGCTCGCCCCGGCGGGCCGCACCTACGAGCGGCGCTGCACGAGCCCGACCCCGTCGCCGAGCGGCAGCAGCACGTAGTCGAGGTCGGGGTCGCCGGCCAGACGATCGTTCAGCTCGCGGGCCGCGTCGACGGACTGTTGCGACCAGTGCCCGTCGCCCCGTCCCACCGCCACGCGGCCGTCCATGAGCAGGTTGTCGATCACGATGAGGCCGGTCTTGCGCAGGCGCTCGAGCGCGAGCTGCAGGTATCCCCGAAACCCGGCCTTGTCGGCGTCGATGAAGATCAGGTCGAAGATCTCGCGCAGCCCCGGCAGGGTCTCGAGGGCCTCTCCGAGCAGGATCTCGACGCGCGCGCCGGCAGGGTCGCGCGCCAGGTAGGTGCGGGCGAGCGAGGCCATGTGCATGTCGTGCTCGAGCGAGATCACCTTGCCGTACTCGGGCAGCGCCCGGGCGATGTGCAGCGCGGAGTAGCCGATGGCAAGACCGATCTCGAGCACGAAGCGCGCTCCCGCGGCGCGGGTCAGCATGGCCAGCAGGATGGCGGTCTCACGGGGTACGATCGGCACGCCGTGCTCGGCGGCGTAGGCCTCCATCTCGACCACCAGGGGGTCGGCCGGACCCCTCAGGGCTTCGAGGTAGTCTCGCGTCGTCTGCTCGATGATCATCGTCGCTGTTGGTCGCACTCGTCTGGTCGTCTCCATTCTATGGTACCCTGAGCCGCCGTGGCGCCTGCCGCGTTTGTGGCTGCCGCGGGTACAGTACGGGCCGGGCGACGATCCAAAAGACCGAGGCCGATGAGCGAACGCCAGCACGAGACAGAGTCACCGCGACGCCCCCTCGCCCGCATCGACCTCCACTGTCACTCCCGCTTCTCCGCCCGCTCCGAGCTCTATCTGGCGCGCACGTTCGGCATGCGCGAATGCTTCACCGAGCCGCACCTCGTCTACCGCGAGGCCAAGGCGCGCGGCATGACCCACGTCACGCTCACCGACCACGACTCGATCGCCGGCGCGCTGCAGCTCACCGACTTTCCCGATTTCACGATCGGCGAGGAGGTCAGCGCGTTCTTTCCGACCGAGGCGCTGCACGTGCACGTGCTGGTCTGGGGCTTGAACGAGGCCCAGCATCGCGAGATCTCGGAGCTGCGCTTCAACATCTTCGAGCTCGTCGACTACCTGCGGGGCGAGGGCCTGGCGCATGCCCTGGCCCACCCCATGTCGGTGGTCTCCGAGCTGCGCGTCGAGCACTACGAGCAGTTGCTGCTGCTCTTCTCGCTCTGGGAGACGCGCAACGGCAGCTCGACCGCCATGGAGAACCGCATGAGCGCCGAGCTCGTCGCGGCGGCGCCCACGCTCATCCCGCGCCTGGCCGAGAAGTACGGGCGCACGCCGGTCGCAAGCGCCATCCGTACCGTGGCCGGCTCCGACGACCACGGCGGCCTCGACGTGGGCGGCACGTACACCCAGATCCGGCTCGGGACCGGCGAGACCGATCCGTTCGTGGCGCTGCTCAAGCGCAAGGCGGCGCTGCGCGGCACGCAGGGCTCGACGGCCAAGACGGCGCACACGGCGATCAGCCTGCTCTTCCACGGCGGCGACAGCGACTCGCGCAACTGGCTCACCCGCACGCTGGTGCGCCGCGGCATGCGCTCCAGCATCCCCTGGACGGTGCTCGAGGGCCAGCGCAGCCGGCAGCTCGCCGGTCGCTTCGTGGGCCTCGCCATCGATCCGCCCTGGCGACGCGAGCGCACCCTGCGCAGGGCGGCGGCGAGCGGCGCCGCCGAGGTGATCCGTAGCGGCGCCCTGGTCGGCGGCGGGCTGCGCCACGAGCGCCTCGCCACCATCGCCGAGACCACCTGGGAGCGCACGGTACGCGACAGCTTCAAGGACCTGCGCGGCAAGGGCTTCGGCAAGGAGTCGCTCGAGACCTGGAAGACGCTCGGTCAGGCGCAGACGCTGATCGCTCCCTACCTGCTGGCGGCGACCTCGCTGGCCCGCCAGCGCACCCATGCGCGCGACGTCCACCGCCAGCTGTCCGACCGCGGGCTGCTCGACCCGTGGCCGACGCCTGCCGAGCCGCACGTGGCCATGTTCACCGACACGATCGAGGAGATCAACGGCGTGGCCGCGGTGCTGCAGCCGCTCGTCGCCTTCGCCGTCGCTCAGGACTGGCCGTTCACCATGATCTCCTGCGGCGCCGAGCGCCTCAGCAAGCCCCGGCACGAGGTCTTCCGCGCCCTCGACCGCTTCAGCTTCGATGTCTATGAGGAGTTCCCGCTCTTCGTGCCGCCGGTGCTCCAGCTCCTGCGCTGGTGCGAGGACAACGCCGTCAACGTGATCCACGCCGCGACCCCCGGCCCGCTCGGCATGGTCGCCGTGCTGATCGCGCGCACCCTGGGCCTGCCCCTGGTCGCCTCCTACCATACCGACCTGCCGCGGCTCGGCTACTTCCTCACCTCGGACCACATCGTGCGGGAGTCGCTGTGGACCTACGTGCGCGGCTTCTATAACCAGGCCGAGATCATCTTCTGCCCGTCGCGGGCCGTGCAGGACGACCTCGTCCAGCACGGGGTACGCGTCCGCTTCGAGAACCTGGATCAGGCGATCGACAGCACGCTCTTCATGCCGGGCCGCCGCAACGACGAGGTGCGTCGCGTGCTCGGCGGCGGCAAGAAGGTCGTGCTTTGGGTCGGGCGCATGTCGCCCGAGAAGGGTCTCGACTTTCTGGCGCTCGCCTACAACCGCCTGCGGCGCCAGCGCGACGACATACGGCTCGTGCTCGTGGGCGACGGTCCCTACCGCGAGCAGCTCGAGGAGCTGCTGCCGGGGGCCTCGTTCCTGGGCTATCGCACCGGCGACGAGCTCGCCACCATCTACGCCTCGGCCGACGTCTTCGTGTTTCCGGGGCGGGCCGAGACGTTCGGTCAGGTGCTGCTCGAGGCGGCGGCATCCGGCCTGCCGGCAGTCGTCACGGCGGGCATCGGCGTCGACGAGAACGTCGCGCCCGGTGAGACCGCGTTCGTGGTCGCGCCCGGCGACGCCGCAGGCTTCGTGGCCGCCCTCGAGCGCCTGCTCGACGACGAACCCGCCCGCCGGCGCATGGGACTCGCCGCCCGCGAACGAGCCCTGCAGCGCAGCTGGCCGGCGACCTTCAGCCACATGCGCGAGGTCTACCGGTCGATGCCGCTCTGACAACCCCCGCCGGCTCCCCGACGACGGCCGAGGCCGCGCCGGGCCCACACGCGGCGCTCGCGCTCTTTCTGCTGGCCCACCACGACGACGAGGTCTTCTGCGCCGGCCACCTGCGCCGCGAGATCGACGCCGGCGCGCGGGTGACGCTGCTCTGGGCGACGGCGGGCGGGCTTGCGCCCGCCCGCCGTCGCATCGCCGAAGGAGCCCGGGCGCTCGCGGCGCTCGGCCTGCCGGCCGCCGCCGGCGTCGACCTGGCGTTGCCCGACCAGCACGCCGTGGAGCACGTCGCGACCATCGCCGGCGAGGCGCGGCGCCTGCTCGAGCCGGCAGCGCCCGCGGAGGCGGTCGTCTACGTGCCCGCCTACGAGGGCGGCCACCCCGACCACGACGCGGTCAACCTGGCCGCGGCGCTCGCGGCCGCATCGTTCGGGGTCGGGGAGCTCGGTACCGCTGCTCTTGGGGCCAAGGGCCCGGGTGTGAGCGTCGTCGAGTTCCCCCTGTACCGCCGGGGCCCCTTTGGCCTTACCGCGCAGTCGCCGCTGGCGCCGCCCGGCACGCCACCCGACCGTTTCACGGTGCTGCCGCTCTCGGACCGCGACCTCGCGGGGCGGCGCGACCTCGCGCGGGCCAACGCCAGCCAGCTCGTGCCGTCGTTGCTGCCACTGCTCGCGCTGGCGCGCTGGGCGGGGAGGGGGCGGGCCGAGCCGGCCCGCCCCCTCCCCG
>DATIYD010000057.1:0-5568 GCA_035517975.1 Thermoleophilia bacterium
CCGCCCAGCGCCGCCCGCAGGTACAGTCCCGAGCCGCCGACCACGACGACCCGCCGGCCGCGGCCCACCACGTCGTCGATCGCGGCCCCGGCAAGCGTGGCGTAGCGCGCGACCGAGAACTCCTCGCGCGGATCGACCGTCGCGACCAGGTGGTGCGGCACGCGCGCGAGCTGCTCGGCCGAGGGTTGGTTGGTCACGATCGGCAGGCCGCGATAGACCTGCATCGAGTCGGCCGAGACGATCTCGGCACCGAGCGCTTCGGCCAGCGCGACCGCGATCTCGGTCTTGCCCATGCCCGTCGGGCCGAAGAGCGCGACGAGCGGCTGCCCCTTCGCTTCAGCCACAGGCCATGTCGCAGCCCTCGCCGAAGCGCGTGACGGTGAAACGCTCGATGGCGTAGTCGGCGCCGGGCGCTATGCCGGCCTTCTGCAGGGCGATGGCGAGCTGGCGCTCGACGGTCTCGACGCCGGCCAGGTCGGGCAGCAGAACACCGCGCCGTCCGCCGGCGCTCACGATCACGCCGTAGCGGCGCGGATCGAGCTCGTCGCGGTCGCAGGGCTCGCAGGCGGAGAGCACGTCGACCGAGTACGACAGGGCGGCGAGCTCGCTCGTGCCGATCGGCGGGAACCGGGGGTCGCTGAAGGCGGCGGCGTGCGCGTTGCGCGCGATCTCGTCGGCGAGACAGGACGAGGCGGGCGTCAGGGTGCCGATACAGCCGCGCAGCTCGCCGTGCTTCTTGATCGAGCAGAAACAGGCCGCGACCTCGTCGTAGAGCGAGTCGGCGGGCGGCGGCGGGGCCGGCTGGCCATCGACGAACGCCTCGACGCAGCTGCGGGCGTAGTCCGCCGGACCCGCCTGCGGCGAGCCCGGCGCGGGCCCCACCGGCGGTGCCGGCGTACCGGCGCTCATGTCGCCTCGCCGAAGGCCGCGACGGCGTACCCGACGCCGAACGGCCCTTCGTAGGAGAGCACGCGAGCCGGAGCGGCGTCGTCGCCGAGAAAGGCGCCCAGGGCGATGAACGAGCGCAGGCCACACTCCCCCGCGCCGCGCACAAGATCGGGATCGATCCGCCGCAAGCCGTCGAGGTCGCCAGCGGCGAAGAGCTCGACGACCGCCGCGTCGAAGCGGGCGCCGCGCGGGTCGTACCCCGCCGGCGCGCCGGGCTGGAGGCGGTGCGACAGGTCGCCGGAGGCCACGAAGAGCACGTTGCGCCCGAGCTCGTCGGCGGTCTCGCGCACCAGACGGCCGAGCTCTGCGTGGATGTCGTAGTCGCGCACGACCGAGAGGCTCACGAGGCGGCTCGCGCTGAGAAAGAACAGCGGCACGAGCACGCCGTGATCGAGGCGGTCGTCGTGCAGCGGTTCGATCGGGATGCCGTCGCCTCCGGCGCCCCGCTCGAGCAGTCGCTCGACGAACTCGACGTCGTTGTCGATCTCCACGCCCACGTCGGGGCAGCGAAAATCGCCGAAGTCGCCGCCCAGCGTGGCCGGCGCGCGCACGCCGACGACATCGGCGTAGCCGGGCGTGTGCGGTGAGACGACGATCGCGAGGTCGACCTGACCGGTCTCGGCCGCGAGGCGTTCCATGGCCGCCACCGTGGCCTCGACGCGGGTGCGGTTGTCACCACCCACGGCGGGGATCAGCAGCGGCGGATGCGGGCAGACGCAGCCTTGCATGAGCGACACCTCCTAGGCGGTCTCCAGGCGGCCCTTGAGCGTGGTCGAGCTCGATCCGGTGACCAGCACGCGCACGAGCTCGCCGGGGGCGGCCGCGCCCTCGAAGTTCACGGTCACGTTCTGTCGCGTGCGGCCGCGCAGCGTGCCCGCGTGGCGGCTCTCGCCTTCGACCAGCACTTCGACCGTGCCGCCGAGGCAGGCGGCTCGGCGTTCACGGCTCTGGCGCTGGGTCGCGGCCACGAGGCGGGCGATGCGCTCGCCGGCGACCGCCGCCGGCACCTGGCCGGGCAGCTCGGCCGCCACGGTCCCGGGCCGCGGCGAGTAGACGAAGGTGAAGGCGGCGTCGAACCCGGCCTGCTCGACGAGGGCGAGCGTGTCGTCGAAGTCGGCCTCGGTCTCGCCCGGAAAGCCGACCATGAGGTCGGTCGTCACGGCGATGTCGGCGATCGCGTTGCGCAGGGCCTCGACCCTCCCCAGGTACCACTCCTGTGTATACCCCCGACCCATGGCGGCGAGCACCCGGTCGGCGCCCGACTGAGCCGGCAGGTGCACGTGCTCGCAGGCCGACGGCAGCTCGGCCAGCGTCGCGATGAGCTCGTCGGAGAGGTCGCGCGGGTGCGAGGTCGTGAAGCGCAGGCGACGCAGGCCGGAGAGGTGGTCGATCTCGCGCAGCAGCGCCGCGAAGGTCGGGCGCTTCTCGCGGGGAAGGTCGCTGCCGTACGAGTTGACGTTCTGGCCGAGCAGGGTGACCTCGAGGACGCCGTCGGCCACGAGGCTGCGGACCTCGGCCACCACGTCGCGCGGCGCCCGGCTGCGCTGCGGCCCGCGGGCGGTCGGCACGATGCAGTACGTGCAGGCGTTGTCGCAGCCGGCCATGACCTGGACCCAGGCCTGGAAGCGGCGCTCGCGATGGACGGGCAGCGCGCCCGAGAAGTCGCCGTCGCCGTCGAAGTACCCGCGCTGGCCGCGGGCCGCGAGCGCCGCCGGCAGCTCGCGCAGGTGGTGCGGGCCGAGCGCGACGTCGACGAACGGAAACCGCTCGAACAAGGCTTCGCGCTCGACCTGCGGCAGGCAGCCGGCGACCACGACGATCCGTCCCGGATCGAGCGCCTTCACGCGGGCCGCCTCGCCCAGATGCCCGGCGAGGCGGTCGTCGGCGCTGCGCCGCACCGTGCAGGTGTTGTAGACGATCACGTCGGCGTCGTCGATGCGGGTGACGCGCTCGAGGCCGTCGTCTTCGAGCAGGGCGCGGATGCGCTCCGCGTCGTGATCGTTCATCTGACAGCCGAACGACCGCAGGAAGAACGTCTGCATGGCCTCAGAGCCCGGGCATGGTCCGCAACGTCGGCACGGGCTACTTCGCGAGCTCGGTGGCGCGGCTCTCGCGGATCACGGTGACCCGGATCTGGCCGGGGTAGTCGAGGGTCTCCTCGATCTCCTTGGCGATCTCGCGAGCGAGCAGCACGGCGTCGTCGTCGTTGATCTCCTGCGGCTTGACCATGACGCGCACCTCGCGGCCGGCCTGCATCGCGTAGCACTTCTCGACGCCCTTCTTGCTCTCGGCGATCTTCTCGAGCGACTCGAGGCGTTTGACGTAGCCCTCGAGGGTCTCGCGGCGAGCGCCCGGCCGGGCGGCCGAGATGGCGTCGGCGGCCTGGACCAGCACCGCCTCGATGGTCTGCGGCTCGACGTCCTGGTGGTGCGCCTCGATCGCGTGCACGACGCTCTGCGTCTCGCGGTACTTGCGCGCGAGCTGGGCCGAGATCTGGCCGTGCGAACCGTCGACCTCGTGGTCGATGGCCTTGCCGACGTCGTGCAGCAGACCGGCGCGCCGGGCGATCTTGGGGTTGGCCCCGAGCTCGCTGGCCATGATGCCGGCCAGGTGGGCGACCTCGACCGAGTGGTTGAGCACGTTCTGGCCGTAGCTCGTACGGAACTTGAGGCGGCCGAGCACCTTGACGAGCTCCGGCGCCACGCCGTGGACGTTGGCGTCGAAGCAGGCCTGCTCGCCGGCCTCCTCGATGGTCGCGTCGATCTCGGCCTTGGCCTGGTTGTACATCTCCTCGATGCGGGCGGGATGGATGCGCCCGTCGGTCAGCAGCTTGGTGATCGTGAGGCGGGCGATCTCGCGGCGCACGCCGTCGAAACCCGACAGGACGACGGCCTCGGGTGTGTCGTCGATGATGAAGTCGATACCGGTCAGGTTCTCGAGTGCCCTGATGTTGCGCCCTTCGCGACCGATGATGCGTCCCTTCATGTCGTCGGAGGGCAGCGGCACGACCGAGACCGTGGTCTCGGCGACGTGGTTGGCGGCCGTGCGCTGGATCGACAGCGAGAGGATGTTGCGGGCGCGCCGGTCGGCCTCGCGCTTGGCCTCGTCTTCGACCGAACGCACCAGCTTGGCCATGTCGTGGCGAGCGTCCTCTTCGGTCTGCCGCAGGAGCATCTCCTTGGCCTGCGCGCCGGTCAGGCCGGAAATGCGCTCGAGCACTGCCGTCTGCTCGGCGTGCGCGGCCTTGAGCTGCTCGGAGAGCGCCGTGGTCTGCTCCTCGCGTTCGAAGAGCTGCTGGTCGCGGCGCTCGAGCTCGGCGGCACGCCGCTCGAGCTGCTCCTCGCGCTGGGCCACGCGTTCTTCCGCGGTCTTGAGCTCGAGGCGCCGCTCACGAAGGTCGGCCTCGACCTCGGAACGGACCTTGTGGAGTTCCTCTTTGGCTTCGAGGCGCGCTTCTTTGACCGTGGTCTCGGCCTCGCGCTGCGCGTCGCGCAGCAGCCGCTGCGCCTCTCCCTGGGCGGCTTCGAGCCGCGAGCCGACGAGGTACCGTCTGATGACGTACCCCGCCGCCACGCCGACTGCGAGCGCGACCACGATGAACAGAGCGATCATGCTGTCCCCTTGTGCCGGTGAACGTTCTCTTCAGAGCCAACAAAAGCAAAAGAGCCGGGCAACTTGCCCGGCTCGCGCCAGCGTGTCTGTCGTTCTCTGACGGGACCATGCAACGGCGATGCGCGTTCGATCGCTCTTCGTGCGTTTCTGCAGACGTGTGACGTGCGGCTTCGGGAAAGCCAGGAAGTTGCTCGATCGGTCCCTACGTGATGAAAAGCCTCTACGTCGCTCGTTTGACAGGCCGGCCTTCAGGGGCCGGATGCATGGCCTTCAGATGCCACAGACAAAAGCGAGAGTCAGTGAGCAAGTCGCTCGTCACTGATTGTAGGGTCGGGTGGAAGAGACTGTCAATCGGTCGCGCCCGCGGCCCACTCGCGGACCGCGCGATAGGCCACCGTCGTGCTGTAGCCGCGGCGCAGCAGATAGTCGTAGGCGCGCTTGCGGGCGGGCTCGAGCGGCGGCCTGGCCGGACCGCGGTGCGAGAGCGCGGCGCGGGCCCGCGCGAGCTCGGCGGCCGTCGCGTCGTCGGAGTCGGGCAGCGCGGCGGCCACCACCGCCTGATCGACGCCGAGGCGACCGAGCTCGCGGGCGATGCGGCCGGCGCCCCAGCCCGACAGGCGGCGCTTGTCGGCGACGAAGGCGGCGGCAAAGGCCGCGTCGTCGAGCAGGCCTTCGCCGCGCAGGCGGACGACGACGGCTTGGATCGCCGCCTCGTCGTGACCCTTGGCCCGCAGGCGTTGCCTGAGCTCGGCGAGGGCGCGGGCCCGGTGGGCCAGCAGGCGGTAGGCGTCGGCCAGGGTGCGGTCGGCGTCGGCGTCGGTGCGCAGGGCGTCGAGCTGCCCCTCGCTCAGCTCGAGGCCGACGAACAGACCGTGGCGCACGAGCAGCGATTCGCCCACGGCGACCACGAAGCTGCCGTCGACGTGCACGGCTACACGACCTTCGCGGCGGGTGGGCTTGAGGGCCGTGACGGTCGGCACGACGCCGGCCTCGACGCGGGTCAGTCGG
>DATIYD010000058.1:0-7275 GCA_035517975.1 Thermoleophilia bacterium
GCGGCCGCACGCTGCGGCCGCGGCCTCGCCGGCGGCCGCCTCGCGGCGTGCCGCAGCGGCGGTCTTGCTCACCGCCAGCAGGCCGCCGGGCGCAAGCGCCGGCGCGGCCAGCTCGACGACGACGGCGAGAGGGCCGACCGCCTTGGCGAGCACGACCGCGAACGCCTCGCGACAGGCGGCTCCCACGGCCGTCAGCTCCTCGCTGCGGGCGCAGGCCACGTCGACCCGCCCGGCCAGCCCCAGGCGCTCCACCGCCTCGCCCAGAAAGGCGCACTTCTTGCCCACCGCCTCGATCAGGGTCAGCCGCAGGCCGGGCAGCCCCAGGGCGAGCGGTATGCCGGGCAGGCCGCCGCCGCTGCCGAGGTCGGCCCAGCGACCGCCGGGCCGCGCGGCCGCGACCAGCTCGTCGACCTCGAGGAGCGCGCGGGCGTCGGCGATGAGCGCCGCGACCTCGTGGGGCGCACCGCGGGCGCCGGTGACGTTGGCGCGAGCGTAGGTGGCAAGGAGCTCGGCGTACGCCGCGAGAGCCGGATCGTCGCTCACGGGCGCCGGGCGGGGCGTCAGGCGTCGCAGAGCTTGGTGAGCGTGAGGATCGTGCCGCCGGCCTCGGGATGGTCGAGGCGGAACTCATCGACCACGGCACGGATGATGGAGATGCCCATGCCGCCCTCGGAGAGCTCGACCCCTACCGCCGTGCACTCGGGGCAATCGACGTCGTCGTCGTGGAACCCGCCACCCTCGTCGCGCACCCTGAGCACGACGCGGTCGGCGCTCGCCTCGAACGAGAGATGGACCTGACCGCGCTCGCGATCGTAGGCGTGGCGGATGGAGTTGGTGCAGGCCTCGGTGAGGGCGAGCTTGAGGTCGGCCACCGCGTCGGCCGAGAAGCGCCGTTCGCGCACGAGGCCGGCCAGCGCCAGGCGGCCGAGCACGACGTACTCGGCCTTGGCCGGGATCTCGAGCGTCACGAGTTCGTTCATAGGGCAGCCATCGTATCGTAGCGGTGGCCCCGCGGCCAGTTTCGCCGTCCCCCGTTCACGGGGCTGGTCCGAGTTTCACCGTCTCACGCACGTTCAAATCCTCGCCGCACATGGCGCAGTGCCCGCGGCGCAGCGCGGCGGCGTCGATCTCGCGGCCCGAGCGCCGCACGACCAGCCTGTGGCAGTGAGGGCACACGGTGTTCTGGCCCTCGTGGCCCGGGACGTTGCCCACGTAGACGAACTCGAGTCCGGCCTCGTGCCCTATGGCGACGGCCCGCTCGAGCGTGCGGATCGGCGTCGCCGGCAGGTGCGACAGCTCGAGCTCGGGGTGGAAGCGTGTCACGTGCCACGGCGTTCGGGCGCCGAGGCGCTCGACCATCCAGGACGCGATGGCGCCCAGGGTGGCCTCGTCGTCGTTGAACGTGGGGATGACGTTGGTGACGATCTCGACGTGGCAGCCGTGCTCGCGCAGGGCTCGCTCGGCCGCGGCCAGCACCGGCTCGTGATCGGGCACCCGGCAGAGGCGCCGGTAGAGCTCGTCGTCGAAGCCCTTCACGTCGACTCGGTACGCGTCGAGGTGGGGCGCGACGGCGTCGAGGGCCTCGGGCGTGATGTAGCCGTTGGTCACCATGACCGTGTACAGGCCGTGCTCGTGGGCGACCATGGCGCCGTCGATCACGTACTCGATCCAGATCGTCGGCTCGTTGTAGGTCCAGGCCACCCCGGCGCACTCGTTGTTGTCCGCCAGCAGCGGCAGCTTCTCGACCGGCAAGGGGCGCAGGTCGCCGAGGCCGCCGGCCACGTCGGCTCGCGAGATCTGCCAGTTCTGGCAGTGCGCGCAGGTGAAGTTGCACCCGAGCGTGCCGAGCGAGAGCACGGTCGTGCCCGGGAAGAAGTGGAACAGGGGCTTCTTCTCGATGGGGTCGGCGGCCACGCTGCAGACGCGGTCGTAGACGAGGCTGTACAGCGTGCCGCCGCGGTTCTCGCGGGCCCGGCAGGTGCCCCGCTTGCCGGGCCCGATCACGCACAGGCGCGGACAGACGTGACACTGCACGACGTCGCGGTCGCGCCGCTCGTACAGGATGGCCTCGTGACCGGGATCGCTCATGGCTGTCCGGGATCGCTCATGGCTGCTCCACGGCGGACAGCTTACCCGGCAAGGCGGGCGATGCCACGCGTGACGGCGGCGACGAGCTCGGCCTGCAGGGTCTCGTTGCCCGAGACGATGCAGGCCAGCTGAAAGCCGCCGTCGCTGCCCAGGAGCGCACGACCCTCGAGCGACGAGCCGTCGGCATCGGTCATGGGCACGCCGGCCTCGAGGCACAGCAGCCAGGCCGCCGCCAGGTCGTAGGGCGAGTTACAGAGCACGTGGCCGTTGCCGACGCGGCGAAACGCGGCCTCGGTCGCGGGATGCGCGGCGATGATGGCGGGCCCGATGTCGACGTAGGCGTCGAGCTGGCCGGTCAGCACGCGAGTGACCGCGAACGTCGCCGAACCGAGCTCGAACACCGCCCCGCCGACACTGGTCGCGTCGACCAGCTCCTCGATCGCGCGCGACAGCAGCAGGAGCGGACGTCCCCGCAGACCGGTGTTCCAGAACAGGCCCTCGAGGCCGGTGCGCGGCGACGGCGCCAGGGGCAGCGGCGCGCCTGAGGCGCGCCGCATGACCAGACCGCGGCCGCGCTGCGCGGCGAACAGGTCGCCGCCCTTGATCTCCTGGACCACACCGGCGACGAGGTCGGCCATGGTGGGCGTGGCGACCGGCCTCGCGGCGGCGATGCTCACGCAGGCCGACTCGAGGCCGGCCGCCGCCGGCCGCGTACCGTCGATGGGGTCGACGATCAGGATGAGCTCCGGGTCTGAAGGACCCTGCAGACCCCGGTCCTCGGAGTAGTACGACCAGCTCGCCAGGCGGGCGCGCATGTACTCCTCGAGGAAGCGCTCGGCGACCTCGTCGATCTCGAAGGTCACGTCGCCGCCCACGGCCTCGCCGGCATGAGCGCGGGCGGCGTGAGTCCCGAGGAACGGTTGCACGACCGCGCGCAGGCCGGCGCAGAGATCGGTGAGCTCGGACATGACGTCGGTCACAGGCGCTCCTCGTGCGACGCGTGACGGGATCGCGGTGCGGCGGGCGGCGGCCGGGGCGGCCGCCCGCCGCCATTGTACCGTGGCCGCGCGGCGCCGGCCCGGCCGAGACCATACCCCGCCGCGCTATACTGGTGGTGTGCGACCCGAGACGGTCGCGCGGCCCGGCGCCCCCGAGAAGCGAAGCGGTCCTCATGCCCGACACGATCGTCTATCGCGGCAAAGGCAACCTGTACCTCAACATCACGAACCGCTGCTCCTGCGACTGCGAGTTCTGTTTTCGCTCGTTCACGACCGAGGTGTTCGGCAGCGACCTCGCCCTGTCGAGCGAGCCGTCGGTCGACGACCTCACCCGTGAGATCGAGCTCGCCTTCCTCGACGGGCCTGCCGACGAGGTCGCCTTCGTGGGCATGGGCGAGCCCACCATGCGCTTAGACGCGGTGCTCGCGGTCACCGAGTGGCTGACCACGCGCCGCCTGCGCTCGCGCCTCGTCACCAACGGGCACGGTCGTCTGCTCAACCCCGACACCGATGTCGTCGCCGAGCTCGTGCGCGTCGGCCTCGACACCGTCACGGTGAGCCTGAACGCCGCCGATCCCGAGACCTACGACCTGCTCTGCCGGCCGACCTTCTCCAAGGCTTTCCGCGAAGTCCTGCGCTTCGCCAGGGCATGCGTCGAGGCGGGCCTCGACACGACGCTCACGGCACTCGACCTGCCCGCTGCCGACGTCGAGGGCTGCCGGGCCATCGCCGAGGCCATGGGAGCGGCGTTCCGGCTGCGCGCCTACCTGCCGCCGGCCGAGGCGTAGCCGGTCTGCCGGGCCGCGGCAGGCGAACGATCGTCAGTGACCCCGATGATACGATGGTGCGAGAGATGAGCGACCCGGGCGCCAAGATCCTCCTGGTCGACGACGAGGAGGCCATCCAGAAGCTGCTGCGGTTCCCTCTCGAGAAGGAGGGCTACCAGGTCGTCCAGGCGCGCGACGGCCAGGAGGCGCTCGACGCCTTCGCCCGCGACCAGTTCGACCTCGTCATCCTCGACCTCATGATGCCGCGCATCGACGGCACCGAGGTCTGCCGGCGCATGCGGGCCGTGAGCACGGTGCCCATCATCATGCTGACCGCCAAGGCCGACGAGTTCGACAAGGTGCTCGGCCTCGAGATCGGGGCCGACGACTACATCACCAAGGACCGCTTCAGCCTGCGCGAGTTCCGCAGCCGGGTGCGGGCCCAGTTGCGGCGCGCCGACATGGCCCGTCAGGGCGGCGGCGCCCGTCACGACCAGATCTCGATCGACGGGCTCGATGTCGACCTGCCCAAGCGCAACGTCGACGTGCGCGGCAAGCGGGTCGACCTCACCTACATCGAGTTCGAGCTGCTCAAGACGCTCATCTCGCACCCCGGCCGCGTCTACTCGCGGCAGATCCTCCTGCAGCTCGTCTGGGGCGACGCCGAGTTTCGCGACGCCCGCACGGTCGATGTGCACATCCGCCATCTGCGCGAGAAGATCGAACGCGACGCCCGCAACCCCGAGTTCGTCTTCACCGTGCGCAACATCGGCTACAAGTTCCGCGAGTTCTAGGCGAGCACGTCCTTGCCGAGGTCGCACGTGCGGCGTTCCTTCCTGCAACGGCTCCGCTCTTTCGTAGTGGCGACGCCACGGGTGGTCGGCGACGCCCTCGCGTGGGCCGTCAGTCCGGTGCCCGGCTCGGTCAAGAACTGGCTTACCGTGCTGTTCCTGAGCGTCGTGCTGCTCGACGTCGCCCTCGCCTACGTCTACGTGGTGCCCAGCCTGCAGAACCGCCTGGTCCACCAGAAGCTGAACGACCTCTCGGCGAGCTCCGGCGTGGTGCAGAGAGAGCTCAACGGCGTCACCAACCTGAGCCTCCTGCGCAACGCGGCGACCTTCCTCGACACGACGACCAACGCCCGCATCGTGATCCTCGACAGCGAGGGCGACGAGCCGCCTCTCGTCGATTCCCGGCAGGGCCTGCCGCTCAAGATCGCCAACTACCCGGTGGTCGCCGCCGCGGCGCGCACCGGACGCCTCATGGTCGGCACGGCGACGATCGGCGACACGAGCTACGCGACGGCCGCCCTGCCGGTGGGTGGCTACGGCGTCCACGACATCGCCCTCGTCTCGGCGCCGCTCACCGACCTGCAGCGGGCCGTGCGTTCGGTCCAGCACCAGATCCTGCTGGCCGGCGGCCTCGCCCTCATCGCCACCCTCTTTGCCGGCTACCTTGCCTCGTACATCATCGCCCGCCGCCTGAAACGCATCGAGCGCGGCGCTCTGTCGATCGCCGCGGGCGACTTCTCGCGACCGGTGCCGCCGGGCCCACCCGATGAGATCGGCCAGCTCGCCGTGACCTTCAATATGATGGGCGGCCGCCTGCGCGAGGCCTTCTCGCAGATCGAGCGCGAGAAGGAGAACGTCGAGGTGCTGCTCTACGACCTCGCCGAGGGGGTGATCGGCGTCACCGCCGAGGGCGAGCTCGCCGTCGCCAACCCGGCCGCGGCCACCCTGCTGCGCCGGGCGCTGCCGACCGGCGTCGCGCTCGTCGACCTGCTGCCGCCCGACGTCGGGCAGGCGCTCGTCGAGATGCAGGCCGACGGCGAGAACCGGACCGTCGTGGTCGAGTACGCTGGCCGCTCGCTCGAGGCCTCGGTGTTCCGCGTCGGCGGTGGCGAGTCCGACGTTCGCGACATCGTCGTGCTGCGCGACATCACCGAGCAGGCCCGCCTCGACGCCGCCCGGCGCGACTTCATCGCCACGGCCTCGCACGAGCTCAAGACGCCCCTCTTCTCGCTCTCCGGCTTCATGGAGCTGATCGACGAGGGCGACCTCGACCCCGACACCGAGAAGGAGTTCCTGTCGCTCATGCGCCAGCAGGTCGACCGCCTGACCGACCTCTCGCTCAGCCTGCTCGACCTCTCGCAGGTCGACTCCGGCGCGGTGCACCTCGAGGCCGGCGACATCGACATGACGATCCTCACGCGCGCCGTCGTCGCCGAGTTCCGGCCGGGGGCCGAGAGCCGCGGGGTGAACATCGACGTGAGCGCACCCGATGAGCTGCCGGCCGCCTGCGACGAGCGCCGACTGAGCCAGGTGCTGCGGGCCCTGCTCGACAACGCCGTGAAGTTCTCGCCCCGCGGGGGGTCGGTGACCGTGGGCCTCACCGCCGAGGCCGGCGCGGGCGACGACGACGTGGTGATCACCGTGGCCGACGAAGGCCCGGGCATCCCCGCGGACGAGCTGCAGCGCGTGTTCGAGCGCTTCTACCGGGGCAACGGCGGGTCGCACAAGTCGGGCACCGGCCTCGGTCTGTCGATAGCAAGGGAGATGGTCGAGCTCATGGGCGGTACGTTGACGGTCACCTCGAGCCGCGGAGAAGGATCGACCTTCACGGTCCGCATGCCGCGCATCCAGGGCTAGGAGGCACAGATGCACACGTCGCGCAGTTTCGTGGCAGGGGTCGTCGGCGGCATCGTCGGGGCAGCCCTGCTGCTTCTCGTCCTCGTCCTGCTGGGCGTGACCGACGTAAAGAAGGAGACGACCATCAGGGTCGCCGCCCCGGTCGCCGTCGCGAGCCCGGCGGCGCCGGCCTCGCCCGGCGCCGCCGGGCTCACACCGACCCAGATCTACGACCGCGAGGCGACGGGTGTCGTCGAGATCACGAGCACCCTGCCGTCGGGCGGCAGCGACATCTTCGGGCAGCCGACGTCGGGCGGCACGATCGTGGGCTCCGGCTTCGTCGTCTCGCGGCAGGGCTACATCCTGACGAACGCGCACATGGTCTCCCAGTCCGGCAGCAAGGCGACCGCCGTGATGGTGACCTTCAAGGGGGCCGGCGCGCGCACCCGCAGCGTCGCCGGCCACATCGTCGGCATCGACACGATGTCGGATGTCGCGGTCGTACGTGTCAGCGCCCCCGGCATCGCCCTCAACCCGCTACCGCTGGGCGACTCCAACACCGTGCGCGTCGGCGAGTCCGTCGTGGCGATCGGCAACCCGCTCCAGCTCCAGTTCACCATCACGTCGGGCATCGTCTCGGCGCTCCATCGCGATCTCAGCCCGCAGGCCGGCACGAACATCTTCGACGGCATCCAGACCGACGCCGCCATCAACCCCGGCAACTCGGGCGGCCCGCTGATCGACGCGAGCGGCAAGGTGATCGGCATCAACGAGAGCATCGCGTCGACCACCGGC
>DATIYD010000059.1:0-2367 GCA_035517975.1 Thermoleophilia bacterium
GGCACCCGGCTCGACGAGCTCTACAGCTACCAGAGCCACCGTGGCGCCGACATCATCGAGCTGTGGCACATCGACTACTCGTACAAGGCGGTCAAGACCGTCATGTCGTTCGAGCAGCAGGTGATGAAGAACGCCCAGCTCAACCTGGTGGCGCCGCTGCAGTACGGGGCCATGCCCGACCTGGGCCGCTACTCGCAGCCCGACGGCCCCATCCCCAACTGGTCGCAACTCCTGCCGCTGGGCCGCATCGACGAGGCGCGCGCCGCCCAGGAAGAGGCCGTCGAGCACGCCGTGCACGACATGGTCTTCGTCGCCGAGGGCATGATCGAGGCCGGCGCCGACGGCATGGATTTCGACACCTCGGGCGCCGCCGGCGACGCCGACTTTCTGGCCACGCTGCTCGCCATCGAGGAGATCAAACGGCGTCACCCCGACGTGGGCATCGAGATCGGCATGGCGAGCGAGTTCGTGCTCGGCATGCACGGCGAGCTCGAGTTCCACGGCCGGCGCCTCGCCGGTCTGTGGCCGCGCGACCAGGTCGCCGTGGCAGCCGAGGCGGGCGCGACCGTGTTCGGGCCGGCGGTCAACGTCAACACGACGCGCTCGGTCGCCTGGAACGTGGCCCGCGCCCTGGCGATCGTCAAGCCCTGCGTGGCGGAGTCGCCCATCCCGGTGCACATGAACGCGGGTATGGGCGTGGGCGGCGTGCCGATGACCGCCTACCCGCCGGCCGACGCCACCTCGCGCGTGGCGCGCGCGATGCGCGAGGTCGGCCGCATGGACGGCTTGTAGGTGGGCGTGGGTGACCCGCTCGGCATGGCCTGCAGCCATGCGCTTGCCGCGGGCATGGGCGGAATGCGGACCGCCGGAGACCTGGTGGCCCGCATGCAGATGACCCGTGGCATGAGACTCGAGCAGGCCAAGCAGCACGTCGCCGAGCGACTCGGCGTGAGCGTCCTCGACCTGTGCGACCCGCTCGCCATGCACGAGGTGCGGCGCGAGCTCGGCCTGGGGCTGATCCCCGTGCAGGAGCTCACCTACGTGAGCGAGCCCGGCTCGATCGAGGCCAAGTTCCACATCGCCGAGGTGCTCGACGTGCCCATCAACTGCGTGCGGCAGTTCAGCGACCGTGTCGCCCCGCGCGCAAGCGCGCGGCCGGCCGGCGCACCGTCACCCGACCGGAGGTGCAAGCGTGAAACGGAACCTCTTCGCCGGCCGGCCGCGCAGCGGCGGCCTCAGCCTGAACGTCTTCAACGACGCAGAGCTCGACGACATCCATCTCGCCACGCTCGAGGTGCTCGAGCGCACCGGCGTGTTCGTCGAGGCCGACGAGGCGCTCGACATCTTCGCCGACGGCGGCTGCGCCGTCGATCGCGAGCGCCACGTGGTGCGCATCCCGCCGCACATCGTCGAGGAGTCGATCGCCGCGGCGCCGAGCACCTTCGTGCTCTGCGGGCGCGAGCCCGCGAACGACATCGTGCTCGCGCCCGGCCGGGTGGCCTTCACCAACTTCAGCGAGGGCATCAGGGTAGTCGATCCCGAGACCGGCGAGATCCGCGACTCGACCAAGGCCGACATCGCCGACATCGCTCGCCTGAACGACTACCTCTCCGACATCGAGACCTTCGAGATCGCGGTCGGGGCCAAGGACGTGCCCCCCGAGACCTGCGCCGTGCACAACGCCGAGGCGCAGTACCTGAACACGACCAAGCCGATCGGCATCGGGCCGCTCTCGCGTGTCGAGACCATCGCCATCTTCGAGATGGCGGCGGAGATCGTCGGCGGCGCCGACGAGCTGCGCCGCCGCCCCATCGTCTACAACGGCGTCTGCCCGGTGAGCCCCCTCAAGCTGCCCCACGAGGCCACCGAGGTCATCATCGAGACGGCGCGCTGGGGTATTCCCAACAACATCCTCTCCATGGCGATGGCCGGCGGCTCGTCGCCGGTCACGCTGGCCGGCACCCTGGTCACCCACAACGCCGAGGTGCTGTCGGGCATCACGCTGGCCCAGCTCACCGAGCGCGGCGCGCCCTGCATCTACGGCAGCTCGACGACGGCCATGGACCTGAAGCTCGCGGCGGCCTGCGTGGGCTCGCCCGAGCTCGCCATGATCTCGGCCGCGGTGGCCCAGATGGCGCGCCGCTACCTGCTGCCGAGCTTCGTGGCCGGGTTATAGGCAGACTCCAAGCTCGGTGACGCCCAGGTAGGGCACGAGAAGACCCTCACCGGCATCATGGCAGCGTTGGCAGGGGCCAACCTGATCTACGGTTCGGGGATGATCGAGTCGGGCGTCACCTTCGATTGCGGGCAGTTCGTCATGGACAACGAGTTCGCCCGCATGATCAAGCACTGCGTCGGCGGCATCGC
>DATIYD010000060.1:0-2370 GCA_035517975.1 Thermoleophilia bacterium
CCCCCCCCCCCGCCGCGGCGCCTCTACTCGAGGGAGTGACCATGGCTCAGGCCGTCGAAAGCAGGTTCAACCTGCTCAAACCGTACAAGGACCAGTACGGCACCATCCGTAACTTCATCGACGGCGAGTGGGTCGAGTCACAGACCGACCGCCACCTCGATGTGATCAACCCGGCCGACGGCGTCGCGATAGCTCAGGTGCCGCTCTCGACCAGGGCCGAGACCGACAGGGCCATCGAGGCCGCCCACGAGGCCTACCCGGACTGGCGCGCCACGCCGCCGGTCGTCCGCGCGCGCTACCTGTTCAAGGTCAAGGCGCTGCTCGACCGCCACCACGAGGAGATCGCCCGCGTCACCACCCAGGAGCACGGCAAGGCCATCGACGAGGCCCGCGGCGAGACGCTGCGCGCCATCGAGAACGTCGAGACGGCGGCCGGCATCACCAGCCTGATGATGGGCTACAACCTGGAAGACGGGGCGGCCAAGAACATCGACGAGGCCGTCGTGCGCCAGCCGCTCGGCGTCTTTGCCTGCATCAGCCCGTTCAACTTCCCCGGCATGGTGCCGTTCTGGTTCTGGCCCTACGCCATCGCCAGCGGCAACACGTTCGTGATCAAGGTCTCCGAGCGCACCCCGCTGACCCTCACGCGCACCTTCGAGATCCTGCAGGAGGCCGACCTGCCCGACGGCGTGCTCAACCTGGTGCACGGCGACAAGGAGGCCGTCGACGCCATCCTCGACAGCCCGCTCGTGAAGGGCGTGACCTTCGTGGGCTCGACGCCGGTGGCGAAGTACATCTACGCGCGCTGCGGCGAGACCGGCAAGCGCGCCATCTGCCAGGGCGGCGCCAAGAACTTCCTGACCGTCATGCCCGACGCCGAGATCGACCGCTCCACGGGCAACATGATGGCCTCGTACTTCGGTTGCACGGGTCAGCGCTGCCTGGCCGGCGCCAACCTCATGGCGGTGGGTCCGGTCTACGAGGAGCTCAAGGAGAAGTTCGTCGCGGCCGCCGCCCGCCTCAAGGTCGGCCCCGGCCTCGACGAGTCGGTCAACATGGGGCCCATCATCTCGCGCCAGAGCCTCGAGCGCGTGCGCAACTACATCGACCTGGCAGTCGAGCAGGGCGCCGAGGTGCTGCTCGACGGTCGCGACATCACCGTGCCGGGCTTCGAAGGCGGCTACTACATCGGGCCGACGGTGCTCGACCACGTGACCCCCGACATGACCCACGCCCAGGAGGAGATCTTCGGGCCGGTGGCCTCGATCATCCGCGTCAAGGATCTGGACGAGGCGATCGCGCTCACCAACGCCTCGCCCTTCGGCAACGCCGCCAGCATCTACACCACGAGCGGGCGCAGCGCGCGCACGTTCTGGTACAGGGTGCAGGCCGGCAACGTCGGCGTGAACCTGGGTATCGCCGCGGCGATGGCCTACTTCCCGTTTGCCGGGCAGAAGGACTCGTTCTTCGGGGTGATGCACGGCCAGGGCCGCGATGCGGTACAGTTCTTCACCGATTCGAAGGTCGTCATCACCCGCTGGTAGGCGACGCGACAGCAAGGAGGGAGACGTGGCTCGACGGTTTCCGGAGATCGTGGCCTACGGGTCCGCCTTTCGCTTTGCCCTCGAGGCCGAGGGCTCGTGCGGCGACATCGCCGCCGCCGCCTATGCCCAGGCGCCCCTGCCCTTCTGGCACGCCCTGCTCGACGAGGTGGTCGGCGGGCATCGAGAGAGGGTCGAGAAGCTGGCCGTCGTCCGCCAGGAAGTCAACGAGATGATCCTCGAGCCGATCCACTCGCTCGACGGCGCTGCCTATCTGGGCGCCCTCGACCAGGACCCGGCCGACACCTGGCCGGCCGTCGTCGAGCAGCTGATCGCGGCCGAACGCGACGCCGCCCGCTTCCACGACGACTTCGTCACCCAGTGCGACGACGTGCTGGCGGCCAGCGCCCGCGCGTTCAAGAAGGCGGCCAGGCAGGACCGCGCCGCCGCCGACGAGCTGCAGGAGATGCTCGACCGGTAGCTCTCGTGTGAGGCGGCGCGAACCTTCGTGCCGTGGTGCCGCGTCTCCCTTTGCGAGCCGATCGCGGTGCCGGCGGCGCCGCGACGGCCACCGGCGACCTACGGACGGGCAGGGGAACGCGATGACCGGTCGCAGGCACACGACGCGCAGTCACACGATGCAACACGGGCCGGCCCTCACCGCGCCCGCGGCGACCGTGGCCGTCGTGGCGTTCGCGGCGCTCGGGGCGCTCGGGGCGCTCGCGCTGGCGTCGTGCGCAGGAGGGACCGGTCCTTCGCCGAGCCCCAGCGTGACCGCGGCCCGTCATACCTCGGGCATCCGCGGGATCGTCCTGCTCGAGGGCGGGCC
>DATIYD010000061.1:0-3546 GCA_035517975.1 Thermoleophilia bacterium
AGCACGACGTTCACGGCGAAGCGCAGTGCCGTCGCGCCGGCGATCTCGCGCAAGGCTTCCTGGAACGGGTTGCCGTCGAGCCGGCAGAGCCGGACGTCGGGCTGGTCGAGGAAGACCGGGTGATGCGTCCAGGCGATCGTCTCGTGGCCCGCGCAACCGACCGCGACCGCCTTCACGCCGCCCGAGAAGCCGGCGTAGAGGTGGGGCTCCACGATGCCGACGCCGATCACGAGGTCGGCGCGCGCGACCGCCTCGTCGATCCAGATGGGGCCGCCGCCGGCGTTACCGAGCAGGACGTTCGTCTGGCTCAGGCCCTGGGCGTCGACGACCCGCAGCCGCGCGGCGACGTCCGCGCCCACGAGGTCCTCCTTCTCGGCGGCCGTCGTCGTGCGGTGCAGACCGCAACCCACGACGATCGTGATCTGGTCGTCGCGCAGACCGGCCCGCGTGAGCCGCTCGAGGAGCGGCGGCAACAGCGCGGCGACGGGACAGTCGCGGCTCGCGTCGGGCACGGCCAGTACGACGTCGGTTGCGCCGGCCACGAGCACGCTGAGCGGTGGCGTCGCGAGCGGATCGTCGAGCGCCCGAGCGGTGGCCGCGGCCAGGTCGCCGAGCTCGGCGGGGCTCGCCGGCGCCACCGATTCGCAGGCGCCGTCGACCGCCAGGCAGCGTCGGCCGGAGAGCACGTACGGCGCCCCGTCGCCGGGGACGAGCGCCGGATCGGGCGGCGCCTGAGGGGTCATGCCGACCGTTCGGCCGGTCGTGCCGGCGGGCAGAAGAGGAAGGCGATGAGCGCGGCCAGGGCGCCGAGCGGGGGGTAGACGATGGCGACGAGCAGCCCGTAGATCAGCCAGTTGAGCACCGGGCGTCCGGTGCGCCGGGCGGTGCGCAGGCCGACATAGAGGCAGACCGGCAGCTGGATGGCGAAGAGGATCTGGACGAGGGTCGTCGAGAGGTGCATGGCGCTAAGCGTACCGCTCGAGAAGCCGCTCGACGAGTCCGCGCAAGGCAGCCACGGCGTCGCCCGGCGCGAGCGGCAGCGCCTCGCCGCCGAACCGTAGCAGCTCGTGGGTGAGCCAGCGTTCGTCGGCGTAGGGCTGCACGGTGAGGCAGCCGCCGCCCTGAGCGGCGGCCGTGGGCATCTGCTCGGCCACCCAGCGCACGACGGCGGGGCCATACCACACCACCGCGCGCCGCGGCGCGTACCGCGCCGAGCTCCGCACGCCCTCGCGGCGATAGAGCTCGACCTCGACCTCGGGGCGCGGCACGAAGCGTTCGCCGCGCAGCACCGCGCGCTTGGTGGTGGCCACGCGGAAGGTCCGCGTGCCCGCGGAGCGCCGGCACCAGGCCACGTAGTACCACTCGCCGCGCGTGCGCACGAGCAAGTAAGGCTCGACGGTGCGCGTCGTCGTCTCGCCGCTGCCCTCGGACCAGTACTCGATGTCGAGCAGACGGTGGTCGCCCACGGCGGCATTGACGGCGTCGAGGATCGGCTCGGCCGTGGGCAGACGCTCGCCGGCGGCCACGGCGGCCGGCGCCGCCCGTCGCGCGCCGCGCAGCTTCTGGGCTGCGCTGCGCAAGGCGACGCCGTGCTCGATGGGGAGCTGCCCGCCGAGGATCTCGATGGCCAGCAGCAGCGTGTCGACCTGGAGCGGTGACAGACGCGCGGGGCGGGCGAAGGCCGAGCTTGCCACGTCGCAGGTCACGACCAGCGTCTGTCCCTTGATCTCGGCCCAGACCAGCGTGCCCTCGCCGCCGAAGTTGACGAGATTCAGCAGGCGCACGTCGGCGCGCAGCTCGGCGGGGGTCGTGTCGAGGGCCCCGCAGACGTCGGCCACCGGCACGGGTGTCTCATCGCCGCCGCCCGCCGCGCGGCAGATGCCGTGCAGGTAGGTCATCAGGGTGGCGAGGCGCGTGAAGCGGTCGGCTTCGACCTGCCAGCCGGCCTCGTCGTCGGCGCCGCCGGCCGTCGTTGCCGGGCGCCGGCACGGCGCCGCCGCCGCGCGCGTGGCCGCAGCGTCGCCGTCGGTCAGGCCGGCGGCGCCGAGCAGCTCGCGCGCCCGGTCGGGCGTGAGCGGGGGGTCGGCGAGACGCGTGGCCAGCAGCTCGAGTTGCGCGCGCAGCTCGGCGCGCAGCTCGGGCGGCTCCAGCACCTCGGCCGCCTCGCCCATGGAGAGCACCCAGGCCAGAAGCTGCCGGCGCGAGTCGTAGGTCGTCGTAAAGACGATGTCGGACTCGCCGGACCCACCGGCCTCGCCCTTGCCAGGCTCGCTGCGCCTGTCGGACTCGTCGCCCTTGTCGGGCGCGCCGTCGGCGAACGGCGCGATCGTGCCACAGCGCGCGTAGTGGGCCGCCACCCACCAGGCCATGTCGGCGCTCACCCTGACCGTGGCCTCGCCCACCGGCTCGCCGAGCCGCCAGGCCGGCCGGTCGAGGTAGTCGTCGATCGTGAAGCCGGACGGCGGCGAGAAGTCGTGAGGGGCGCGGGTGGCGAACGTGACCCGCGACCGCAGGCGCGAAAGACGGAACGTGCGGATCGCCTGGCGCAGATGACAATGCGCGATGAGGTACCACTCGTCGCCGACCAGCAGCAGACCGTACGGGTCGACCGTGCGCGGCAGCTCCTGGTCGCGGCTGATCGAGTAGTAGGTGAAGGTCACGGTCTTGCCGGCCGCGACCGCCTGCTGCAGCTTGGGCAGGGCCGCGGCCGCGCGTCGCGCCTCGCGCGGCGGCAGCACGCTCACCGGGGCGGCCGCGGCGGGGGAGAGCAGCTCCGGGCGGCCGTGCGTGAGGCTGAGCAGGGCCAGTCGCAGCGGCTCGCTGTAGGCGAAGCGATGCTCGAGCACGAACAGGCAGGCTGCCAGGGCCGCAAGCTCGTCGGACGAGAGCTCGATGGCCGGCAGGTAGTAGGCTGAGGCCGGCAGCGAGTAGACCTCGCCCTCACCCTCGCCGTCGGCGTCGCCGACGATCGCGATGCCCAGGCCGGCGAGCTCGCTGCGGTCCTCGTAGAAGCGGCGCTTGAAGGCCTCGTCGCTCATGAGCGCGTAGCCCTCGACCCGCTGCCTGATCTCGACCGTCGTGGCCGGCCGGCCCGGGCGCGACAGCAGGAAGGCGACCAGCGACAGCCGCCTGATCAGCTTGTCGGCGTCTTTCGAGAAGCCCTCTTCGCGGGGAGGCCCCGCCGGCGGCGTCACGACGCCGCCTCGCCGGGGCTCGCCTGGGCGGACCGGCTCACACCGCGCACCTCGCGCACGAGGACCTTGCGGTAGTCGTCGTCGAAGCCTCGCGCCGCGAAGAAGCCGGCCACGCCGTGGCTGAGCTCGCCGTCGGGGCCCACCGAGAGGCGGCAGACGGTGCAGCCGTGGTCGCGCGCCCAGGCGATCGCGGCCTCGAGCAGCGCCGTGGCGACGCCGCGGCGGCGCGCGTCCGGCCGCACGTAGAGCTCGGCGACCTCGGCCAGCCGGCCGTGCGCGGCGCTCGTCGTCCAGGTCACGGTGGCGATGCCGGCGATCTCGGCGCCCGTCCCCGTGTGCGTGGCGAGCAGGA
>DATIYD010000062.1:0-3994 GCA_035517975.1 Thermoleophilia bacterium
GTCGAGCACGTCGGGCAGGCGCAGCGGCGAGTAGAAGGGTCCGCGGATCGCGGTGTGGTAGCCGATCACCTTGCGCGCGGCGACGTCGACGAGCGGGCCGAAGAGGGGCTCGAGGCTGTGGTTCTCGATGGCGTCGGCCAGCGTGCGTTCGAGCTCCTCGTCGTAGAGCAGCCACTCGCGCTCGGCGGCCTGCATGGCCGACGCCACGCCGTGCTGCAGCGACTGCTCGAAGGTGAGGTCCTGGCCGGCCTGCAGGATGGCCACGGTGACGAACGGATGGACACGGTCGAAGACGCCCGGGGCAAGGTCGTTGAGGAGCATCGACTGCAGGCGCTCGTAGACGCGCCGGCTGATCGCCGTCAGGTCGTCGCGGCTGATCTCCTTGGAGCGGCGCGGCGGCGAGAGCACGACGATGAAGGCGTTGTCGGACAGGGTGAAGTCGGCCAGCACGTCGAGCTTGCGCAGCGAGGTGCCCACCATCTCCTGCAGGATGCTCGAGCAGGCGTCGAGCACGTCCGAGGTGATCTGCCAGCCGAACACACGCTCGAGACGGCCGTAGCGCTTGAGGCCCACGTAGAGGATGGCGACCTCGCCGCGCTTCTCGAGCTCGAGGCGGATGCCGTCGGCGATCAGGCGCAGCGAGGGCAGGGCCAGCGAGTCGTCGCTCACCAGGTTGCGCAGGGTGGCGCGCGCCTGGCGCGCGAAGCGCTCGGTGGTGCGCCGCTCGGTCGCCGCCTGGTCGTCGTGGGCCTGCATCGGGCTCCCCCCGGGCCCCGGTCGCGCTACCCGGTCTTGTGGTCGGTCGAGGAGCGCGAAGGGGCCGCGTCGCTGCCCGCTTTCGCTCCCTCGCTCTTGTTGGCGGTGCCGTCGCCGGTCGCCTTGGTCGCCGGCGCCGTGGCGCCCGTGGCCTGGTCGGCCTTCTTGTCGGCCTCGTCGGCGGCCTTGGCCGCCTCGCCGGCGGCCCGGGCCTTGCCCGAGCCGCGCCCGTAGTCGGTCGTGTAGAACCCCGAGCCCTTGAAGTGTATGGCGACGGGGTGCAGCACCTTGGCAAGGTGCCCGCCGCAGACCTCGCAGCTCTCGAGGGGGTCGTCTGAGAACTTCTGGAAGACCTCGACGGTGTGGCCGCACGCGTCGCAGCGGTACTCGTAGATGGGCAAAGGCCTGCTCCTGGGCAACGTCACGGACTTGGCGCTCAAGTCTAGCACAGGCTCCATCAGCGGTCGGCCCGCGCCTCGCCGGCCTACGAGCCCGGCTGGAAGGGCGGCACGTGCCCGGGCACGAGCAGGGTGGCGCCCCACGACGCGATCGCGCGCCACGAGGCGGCGAGCACGGGATCGGGGCCCTCGTCGGTACCGGCGACCACGCGCTCGTAGTCGTCGCGCAATGGTCCGATGGTGTCGCCGGTCAGCACGACCAGGCCGTCGGCCGTCTGCACGCGGTAGCAGATACCGCCCTCGGTGTGTCCCGGCGTGCGCGCCCAGGTGATGCCCGGCTCGAGCTCGCCTTCGTCGCCCGAGAGCAGCCGCAACCGTTCGAGCGGCAGGATGCCGGCCACCATGGGCCGGTCGGGGTCGACGAGCTCGAGCTCGTGCACGACGACCTGCCCCGGCACGTCGGCGCAGGCGCCGGCGTGGTCGAGGTGGGCGTGGGTGAGGGCGATGAAGTCGAGGTCGTCGACGCCCAGATCGCGGACCTCGAGAGCCCTGATGACCGGCTCGTGCTGCAGGTGGACGCCGGGGTCGACCAGGATTGTCCTGGGGCCGCGCAGCAGCACGGTGTTGGGAAAGGTCGTCATGCCGACGACCGTACGCGCCGCGGCGAGCTCCTCGTAGGCCACGTAGCCCTCGGGCGAGCGGTGCTCGGGCAGCACCTCGACGCGCTCGCCGTCGGTCCAGAAGGCGAAGCGCGCCGTGGGCAGCAGCAGCTCGACCGAGTAGAGGTCGTCGGGCATCAGCCGGCGGCCGGTGCGGCGTCGGTCGGGTCGGCCTGGGTGGCGGCGCCGGTCGGGCCGGCTTCGGCGGCATCGCTGGTATCGCGGGCGTAGATCACGTCGACCTTGTCGAGGTTGATGACGACGAACGGCGCGGTGTCGAGCAGCTCGTCGGTCGCCTGCCGGTAGATGCGCGCCCGCGACAGGGTGAGACGATCCTCGCCGATGTGACGCAGGTGGTCGGAGGCGCGACGCGAGGTGTTGCGCCCGCCGTGGCCGAAATGGGCGTAGCCCACGATCTTGAGGTCGCTCGTGTAGGCGACCACCTCGAGCTCGAGAAAGCCGATCTCGACCTTGAACTCGTGCTCGGGGTCGCCCGTACGCACGATCACCGGTTCGTCGTCCACAGTCTTCTCCTCATCCAGCATGTAGAACTCCACGGCGCACTCCTGACATCTCGAGCAGTCGCTGGTCGGGCGGAGACGGCTCGTTCGGCCGGGGCCGCCCAGCCACCCGTCGGTGCTTACACT
Source organism: Thermoleophilia bacterium (assembly GCA_035517975.1). Classification (GTDB taxonomy): domain Bacteria; phylum Actinomycetota; class Thermoleophilia; order UBA2241; family UBA2241; genus Bog-752. Next base: position 2,461 of record DATIYD010000062.1, read on the forward strand.
CCAGTCTCATTGTCGCCCGCGCCGCGGGAATCTTGAGTGCACGGCGGCCCGTCGAAGGCCGTGAGGACGCGATCGCGCCGGGCGGCGAGGCGGCGCCGGTAGCGCGGGGCGACGACCAGCGGGGCGAGCACGAGGCTCAGGGCGCCGCCCAGGAAGGTGCCGACGAACACGGTGCGCAGGCGTGCCATGCGGCCACTATAGGCCAAGGCGCGGACCCCGGGCAACGCCCGGGGTCCGCGCCTCGCGAGGGCCGCTCAGGCCTTGGTGAAGACCAGGGCGCCGTTGGTGCCGGCGTCGACCCTGACCGTGTCGCCGTCGGCGAAGCTGCCGCGCAGCAGCTCGCCCGAGAGCGGGTTCTCGACCAGCCGCTGGATGGCGCGCCGCAGCGGCCGGGCGCCGAACTGGGCGTCGTAGCCCTCGTCGACGATGCGCGCCTTGGCCGCCTCGGTGACCTCGAGCTTGATGCCCTGGGCCTCGATCAGCCGGCGCGTGCGGTCGAGCAGCAGGTCGACGATCTGCTCGAGCTGCTGCTTGGAGAGCGGGTCGAAGACGATGGTCTCGTCGACCCTGTTCAGGAACTCGGGCTTGAACGTCTTGCGCAGCTCGTCGAGCAGGCGCTTCTCGAAGTCGTCGTGACCGCCGGCGTCGCCGTTGCCCTGGGCGAAGCCCAGCGTCTGCTGGCGTATGACGCCGCTGCCCACGTTGCTGGTCATGATGACGACCGTGTTCTTGAAGTCGACCGTGCGGCCCTTGCCGTCGGTCAGGCGGCCGTCGTCCAAGATCTGCAGCAGGATGTTGAAGACGTCGGGGTGCGCCTTCTCGATCTCGTCGAAGAGCACGACGGCGTACTGACGCCGGCGTACCGCCTCGGTGAGCTGGCCGCCCTCGTCGAAGCCCACGTAGCCGGGCGGCGAGCCGACCAGGCGCGAGGTCGAGAACTTCTCCATGTACTCGCTCATGTCGAGCCTGATCAGGGCGTTCTCGTCGTCGAAGAGGAACTCGGCCAGGGCCCGGGCGAGCTCGGTCTTGCCCACGCCGGTCGGCCCCAGGAAGATGAACGAGCCGATCGGCCGCTGGGGGTCCTTCAGGCCGGCGCGCCCGCGGCGCACCGCCTCGGCCACCGCCGTCACGGCGCGGTCCTGGCCGATCACGCGGCCGTGCAGGCTGTCTTCCATGCCGAGCAGCTTGTCGGCCTCTTCGGCCAGCATGCGCTGCACCGGGATACCGGTCGTGGAGCTCACGATGGCGGCGATGTCGTCGACGTCGACCGTGGCGTCGGCGATGCCCTTGTCGGCCAGCCAGGCGTTCTTGGCCTCGACGAAGGTCTGCTGGATCTTGTCGGTCTGCTCCTTGAGCTGGGCGGCCTTCTCGTAGTCCTGGGCCTGCACGGCGGCCGCACCCTCGCGGGTGAGCTCGCCGAGGCGCAGCTCCATCTCGCGCAGCTCGGGCGGCAGCATGGTCGACTCGATGCGCAGCTTGCTGGCCGCCTCGTCGAGCAGGTCGATGGCCTTGTCGGGCAGGAAGCGGTCGCTGA
>DATIYD010000063.1:0-4733 GCA_035517975.1 Thermoleophilia bacterium
CGGCCACTTCTCGTACAAGGTCGCGATCCCCTCGCCCGTGCTCTTCGGCCAGTTCCCCCGCGAGGTGCGCCCCGAGCACATCGTGCAGGGACTGCTCGCCGCCGGCTTCGACGCCGTCTGGGATTACGGCATCGAGCTCGGTCTGACGACGCAGGCGATCGCCGACTACGTCGACGAGTGGGAGGGTCCGCGCCCCCTCGTGAACATGAACTGCCCGGTCATCATCCGCCTGGCCCAGGTCTCGTACCCGCGCATGGTCGGCCAGCTCCTGCAGATGCAGCCGCCCCGCGAGCTCGCCGGTCGCGAGATCAAGGCGCGCTACTCGCGGGAGCTCGGTCTGCCGCCCGAACGCATCGCCGCGATCTACGTGACCCCCTGCCAGGCCCGCACCATCTCGATCATCCAGCCGGCCGAGGGCGGCAGCAGCTGGCTCGACGGCACCGTCGGGATCCCGCAGGTCTACAACGCGATCCTCGAAGAGGCGCGGCGCGCGTCGGAGGCCGGCGAGCACCCGGCCGGGCCCTCGCTCGTGCGCTCGTCGGGCATGCTGCGCTGGGCCACGCCGCGCGCCTTCCCCTACGCCCTGCGACGCCACCGCTACCTCGCGGTCACCGGCCTGCCGAACGTGATCCGGGTGTTCGACGACGTCGAGCGCGGCAAGCTCAAGGACATCGACTTCCTCGAGTGCTACGCCTGCTGGGCCGGCTGCGGCAACGGCAACCTGACCGTCGACAACGTCTACGTCGGCCAGGCCAAGCTGCAGACGATGATGGCCGAGCTGCCGCCGGCCGACCCCGAGACCCAGGCCGAGATCGAGCGCCGCTTCCCGCTCGAGGAGTTCTCGCTCGAGTTCCCCTTCGCGCCCCGGGTGCACCCCAACGCCGGCTCGCTCCGAGACCGCGTACGCCGTGTCAACGAAGCCGAGACGGTCCTCGAGGCGCTGCCCGGCTACGACTGCGGGCTGTGCGGCGCGCCGGCCTGCCGCGTGCTGGCGCGCGATGTGGCCGCCGGCGAGGCGGTCGCCAGCGACTGCGTCATCCTCTCTCCGAAACGCCTCGCGGAACTGCGGCGCGAGCGGCCCCAGACTCCGTAGCCGCGACACCGCCGGACGCCCGTCCCTTCCCCTCGACCGACGCCCTCGGCCGCCAGGCCGCCTGAGCGCTCACCCGGCGCTGCCGAGCCGCTCGGTCCTTTCGCCGCCCGTTCAAGGATAGCGCCGCTGCGCGCCGATGAAGCCCTGTATGAGCGAGATCGGCGACTCGAACGCACGTCCGGCTCGCCCAGACCTCGACGCCTGGGCGGAGGCGCTGTACGCCGCCGAGCACAAGGGGCGTTCGCGCGACGGCAAGCCGGGCGGCATGCCGAGCGGGATCGTGGGCGGCGCCCCGAGCCGGTCGAGCGGCACCCGGAGAGGTGGCCTGTGGACCACGACCCTGCAATGGCCGGCCGCCGCCACCGTGGTCGTCGCGCTCGCCCTGCTCACCTTCACGCGCAACGGCTGGATCCCACTGCTCTCGGGCGCCGACCTGGCGGTGCACGAGTTCGGCCACATGGTCTTCGTTTGGTCGCCGACGATCTGGGAGCAGTTCGCCGGCTCGTTCATGCAGGTGGCGCTGCCGCTCGTGGTCGCCGCCTACTTCTGGCGACGCGCCGACACCTTCGCGGCGATCGTCACCCTCGCCTGGGCGGCCGAGTCGCTGAACAACGTCTCGGTCTACGTCTACGACGCGACCCGCATGGTCCTGCCCCTGTTCAACGACGACGGCTCGGGCGCCGGACACGACTGGCACAACATCCTCGGCGAGCTCGGGCTTCTGGGCTCGACCGACCAGCTCGCCTACCTGGTGCGCGGCCTGTCGGTGGCGCTGTTCGTCGGGGCGCTGCTGATCGCCGCGCGCGGCTTCGTGGCCGCTCGCCGGCCCGCCTGAGGCGCGCGTCACTTCGTGGTCGCTCGCCGGCCGGCCTGAGCCAGGTCCGGCGGCCTACACCGACCCTTCGCCCAGCTCCCGCTCGGCCTCGGCGATGATGCGGGCCAGTTCCGCGGCCACCTCGTCGGGCAGCGGCCGCGGCCGATGCGTCTCGAGGAGACGGATAGCCTCGGCCCGGGCGCGCTCGTAGATGGTCGTCGAACCGGCGGCGGCCCACTCCTCGCGGACCCGCCGGTCGATGAGCTGCGAGCGCGACTGGTCGCGCATGCCGCGGTACGTGTCGTCGTGCGAGAGGAAGTCGCTGAACGGCCCCACCTCGGCGATCACGTCGACCGACAGCGTCTGGTCGGTCACCGTGATGCCGGGCACGCAGAACTTGATCATGCGCGCGAACTCGGCATCCATGACGAGCTGCGCGTAGTCGATGGTGACGCCCGATTCCAGCATCCCCAGCCCGTAGATCAGGTTGGCCCCTGCCAACGCCGGCAGCAGGCTGGTCAGCGTCTTCTCGTGACCGGATTGGGCGTCGGCCACTTTGGCGTCGCCCTACGCACCGGCGACCCAGCTCGGCAGCAGGTAGAAGCGCGCCAGGCAGGCCACGCCGGCACCGATCATGCCGCACTCGGGACTGCCCACCGAGGCGCTCGCGAAGCGCAGGTCCATGGCCGTCGTCGAGGAGCCGTAGATCACCGGCGCGCCGCGCTGCGTGAGCTGTGCCAGCGTGATGCCGGCGAGGACCTCGGCGTTGTGGGTGACCAGCGTGCCGGCCAGATTGACCGGCGACGAGCCGCCGGCCATGGCCATCGACAGGACGTTCACGGGTATGCCGGCCCTGGCGCCCTCGATGATGATCCGGCAGGCGTCGGCGACCAGCTTGAGCGGGCTCACCGGGCAGGTCAGAAACGAGACCAGCGGCCGCTTGCGCAGCTGCTCGCGGCCGCCGGCGATGGCGGCCGCCATGTCGATCATCTTGCGGGCGCAGAAGCCGGTCAGCGGGCCGATCGTGGCGTGCTTGGTGGTGTTCGAGAAGATCGCCTCGGCGTTGTGCAGCGCCGCCGTGTCGGGCGGCACGTCGTGCGCGCCGAGGGGCCGTTCGACCACGTCGATCTCGGGCAGCGCGTCGATCAGGCGGGTGCAGTCGGCGACGTCGCGCTTGTGCGACTCGTGGAGCTCGCCGGTGTACGGATCGACGACCTGGATGCCCTCGCCGAAGTTGGTGAAGCCCACGCGGCCGTCTTCGAGCACCACGTCGTTGGCCGGGTCGCGGCCGCATAGCACGACCTTGGGCGGCGCCGCTCGCACCGCCTCGTCGACGAGGTGCGCCGGCAGGCAGACGACGCGCCGCTCGCGGTCGATCCCGGCGCCGGCCGCGGCGAAGATCTCGAGCGCCTCGTCGTCTTCGACGAACACGCCGGTGCGCCCGAGCACCTCGAGCGTCGCTAGGTGGATCTCGCGCAGCTCGTCGTCGGTGAAGACCTCGAGCCGAAAGCCGCCGCTCGCGCGCGCCCCGGCCCGCGGGTTACGTCTCATGACCGCCTCCCCTCGCCTTCGCGCTGCGTTCAGGTCGCCGGGTCGCCCACGGGCGCGGTGCGCTCGTTGAACCGCTCGACGCAGTTGATGGGCAGGTCGAGGACCCGTGAGATGTTGACCTTGGCCTCGATCTGGTTGGCCTGCCAGGGCTGGCTGATCGCGTAGCTGTGGATACGGCCGAAGCCGTACTCGTTGCGCACGTCGGTCATGACGACCGGATCGGACAGGTCGAACGGGGTCACGCCGAGCTTGCCGGCCACGTACTCCTTTGCCTGCGCGAGTCGCATGCCGCGGGTCATCTGCAGTCGGGCGACCAGATCTCCGGCCGCTCGCATGCCGCCCATGCCCGCCGCCTGCGCATGCGCGTTGTGCATGCCGTGCGGATCGCCTGAGCCTACCTACAAGCCGTCGAGCCGCAGCAGGTCGACGAACGACTTGGCGGCCCGGCAGACGGCGTCGCCGGGCGGGTGCACGAACATCGGCACGCCGCCGACCCCCATGCCGGCGTTCATGTGCACGGGGATGGTGGCCACCTCCATGCACGGCTTGACGATGGCGATGGCCCGCGCCACGTTCCAGGCGCAGCTCTTGCCGGTGTTGACGTTGACCACGGGGCCGAACATGGTGGCGCCGGCCTGCTGGGCGAGCAGGAGCTGCTCGCGCGGCCACAGGCCGGCGAGGCGCACCCCCTCGTAGGCGAGCTCGCCGTGCATGCCGAGCACGAACTCGCCGGCCATGCCGAGCTGCACGCCGAGGTCGGGGTACTTGGCGCGGATGATGGCGGTGGCGCGCAGCGCCGCCAGGAACTCGGGGTCGCCCGAGGCGCCGGTCGTGTCCCAGTCGATCGCGTCGGCGCCGGCCTGATACTGCGAATCGGCGAGGTGGACCATGTCGGTGACGGCCATCTCGACGGCCTCTTCCTGGGCCGCGCGTGCCTCGGCGATGCAGCCCCGCGGCAGGAGCTCGTTCCAGTTGTCGCAGGGGCCGTCGGGCTTGGAGTAGAGGCCCAGGTTGGGCATGACGCCGTACTGCAGCGGCGCCACGGTGCAAAGCTGGGCATCGTGCATGTGCTGGGCCTCGTAGGCGAGGATGGTGCGCACGACCTTGAGCGAGTAGTCGCCGACGCAGAGCTCGAGCAGGTCGGCACCCATCCACTGCTCATAGGACTGCAGGTCCTGGATGCGCGTGGCGTGCGTCTTCATGCCGGTGCCGTCGCAGGACAGCACGACCTCGTCGCCCACGTCGACGCCGGTGAAGCGCGCCGGCGAGGCGTAG
>DATIYD010000064.1:0-2565 GCA_035517975.1 Thermoleophilia bacterium
GCCTGCTCGATCTGGGCGAGCTGGGCCTCGAGCCAGTCGACGTGGTCTTCCTCGTCGGCGAGGATCGCCTCGAGCATCTCCTTGGTGCCTTCGTCCTTCAGCTCGACGCAGACGCGGATGCTCTCGTTGTAGGCCTTGACCGCATCGACCTCGAGAGCGAGGTCGTTGGCGTGCATGTCCGGTACGACCGACCCGATGTGGATCGGAGTGAGGTTGCTGACGATCGGGCGGCCGTCGAGGAAGAGGATCCTCTCGATCAGCCTCTCCGCGTGCTTCATCTCGACGATGGAGCGCTTCTTGATCGGGTCCGCCAGACGGCCGTAGTGCCAGTCGTCGCACATCTCGGCGTGGACCATGTACTGATTGATCGCGCTGAGCTCCTCGGCCAGCCTGGCATTGAGCTCGTCGATCACCTTCGTCTCACCCTGCATCTCACCCTCCTTGAACGCCGAGCGCAGGACTACCCAGCAGTCGGGTGCGCCTAACCAATGCGAGTGGCAACGCCACAACGCGTTTCCCGGCCGGGCGCCCGGGCACCGAGTAACCAAGGCAGCGCTCACCGCGCAAAAACAGCGCAAGTACAGGGAGAACAGGAGGGGCCCATGTCCCATCACCTCGACACGCCGCTGGCATGCCAGAACGGCCAGCTCTACATCGACGACCTCTACGTGTTTCGAGGCGACGGCAGCACGGTCTTCGTCATGGACGTCAACTCGAACGTCACCGGAGTCCACGTGCAGCCGGGTTTCCACCACGAGGCACGCTACGAGTTCAACGTCCACTTCGACGGCGCTGATCTCGAGGCTCTGACGTACCGGGTCGCCTTCGGCGAAACCGACACGGACGGCGGGCAGCGCCTGCAGGTGCACGCCCTCACGGGCGACCAGGCGCGGGACGACGGCGCGGTGGGTGAGCTCGTGCTCGAGGGCCGCACGGGGGAGCGAGCCATGGCAGGCGGCGCCCGGATCTGGGCCGGACGCATCAGCGACTCGTTCTACATCGACCTGTCGCTCCTCGGCATCGTCAACGGCGCGATCAAGAACGGCGGCGCGGCCGACCTGTCGACCTGGCACCCGGAGAACGCGCAGAACAGCTTTGCCGACACGACGGTCGAGTCGATCGTGCTGGAGATCTCCCACGAGCACCCGCTGCTGCGACCCGGCGCCCGCATAGGCGTCTGGGCTGCGACCAAGCTGGCCACCGACGCGGGCGGCTGGCGGCCGATCAACCGCGCCGGACACCCCATGATGTGGCCGATCTTCTGGCCCGACGACACCGACTTCTCCAACCCCGCCAACACCCGGCACCCCTCGGCCGACTTCGAGGCCGACGGCAAGTACATCGGCGAGCAGATCGCCGCGGTCGTGGCGGCCGGCGGGACCTCGGACGACCCCAGGGGCTATGGCGAGACGGTGGCCCGGCGTCTGTTTCCCGACGTCCTGCCCTACGTGGTGGGAACGTCCGCGACGTACGGCTTCGCGGGCTTCAATGGGCGCACGCAGGCCGACAACGCCCCCGAGGTGATGCTCTCGCTGGTGACGAACATGGCCGTTCCCTCAGGGCTGAGGCCGTCGGTGGCGCGGCATCTGCGCGACGCCAGGTTCCCCTACGTCATGCCGGCGCAACCCCCGGCCGAGGGAGCGATCACGGAGACCGCGGCCTAGTCGGTCGCGGCAGAGAGCCCCGACGATGCGTCTTGGTCTTCGGGAGCGCCCATTGCCACACTCAGGCTTCCTCCGGCCAGGTCGACGGCCTCTTTCAGTGACCGCCTGACCATCGCCTCGAGGATCTGTCGCTTGTAGGCGTTGCCGCCAAGCGTGCGGGACGAGGCAACGGCCTCCTGCGACGCCCTTACGCAGGTCTCGAGGTCGGCCGGCCGGTCGACGAGAGCCCTCTCGGCTGCTCGCAGGCGCAGTGGCACGGGCGCCACCGCGCCGGCGCACAGCCGGGCGTCGGTGATCACACCATCGACGACGCTCAGATGGACGGCCAGGTTGACGACCGGGAAGTCGATGGCCTTGCGCTCCCTGAACTTGCGAAAGACGTTGCCGTGTGTGGGGGCCGGCAGCGGCACGCGCACGGCGAGCACGATCTCGTCGTCGTCGAGCGCCGTCGAGCCCGCCACCGATGCGGCGAACAGATCCTCGGCGGCGAGCAGACGCTTGCTGGTCTGCACGCGGGCGTCCAGGGCGATGAGGGCCGGTGCAAGATCGGAGGGTGACACGGCCAGGCAGCTGCAGTTCAGGCATCGCCGCGCCTCCTCGACGATGTCGATCCGATCGAGCACGACGAAAGCCCCAGAGTCGTTCGTCGGCTCCGCCGGCCCTTCGCCGAGCGCCCGGGTCGCTCTGCCGACGCGTCCGGCGTCGGCGCCGAGCAGGCTGCGGCCGTCACCGATCGTCGGCTGCCCCGGCAGGTCTGCGCCGGCAAGCAGGCGGTGGACGCTCGCGGCCGCCCGGCGACCCGAGGCGATGGCCACCGCGACGGTCCCGGGCCCCGACTCCGCATCGCCGCAGACGAAGAGGCCGTCGGCTTGGCCGGTCTCGGGCGCGAGGCAGTCCTCGA
>DATIYD010000065.1:0-7691 GCA_035517975.1 Thermoleophilia bacterium
GAACTCGATCGGGTCTTCGATCGTCATGATGTGCTCTTCGCGGGTCTCGTTGATCTCATCGATCATGGCCGCCAGGCTGGTCGACTTGCCGCAGCCGGTCGGTCCGGTGACGATCACGAAGCCGCGGGGCTTGGTGGTGAGCTGGTGCAGGGCCTTGGGCAGCCCGAGCTCGTCGAGCTTGCGGATCTGGATCGGGATCAGCCGGAAGGCGGCGCCCAGACTGTTGCGCTGGAAGTATGCGTTGACGCGGAAACGCGCCCGGCCGGGCACCGAGTAGGAGAAGTCCATCTCCCAGTCGTTCTCGAGGCGCTGGCGCTGGTCCTGAGAGAGGATGCTGTAGATCAGCTCGCGAGTGTCGTTGGCGCCGAGTCGGGGGTAGTCGAGCCGCTCCAGCACGCCGTTCACCCGGATGATCGGCGGCGCCCCCACCGACAGGTGCAGGTCGCTGGCGTCGCGCTCCAGGACCTCAAGCAGGATGTCGACTAGATCCATTGTTCCGTCCCCTTATCAGATGATGACCCGGGCGATCTCTTCGATCGACGTCAGGCCCTGGAGCACCTTGTCGATGCCGTCCTCGCGCAGGTTGCGCATGCCTTCTGCCTGCGCCACGCGGCTGATCTCGTCGGCGCTCTTGCGCTCGACCGTCAGACGGCGGATGGCTTCGCTTACGATCATGACCTCGTAGATGCCGAGCCGGCCCTTGTAGCCGGTGTTGTTGCAACGCGAACAGCCCTTCGGCCGGTACAGCGTCACCTTGTCCATGTCGAAGACCTCGGGCGGGAAGTCGTTTTTCTTGAGCATCTCTTCGGAGGGCTCGTACGGCTCCTTGCATTCCTTGCAGAGCCGACGCGCCAGGCGCTGAGCGAGAACGCAGTCCACGGCCGACGAGGTGAGGAAGGGTTCGATGCCCATCTCGGTGAGGCGAGACAGCGCGCCTGGCGCGTCGTTCGTGTGGAGCGTGGAAAGCACGAGGTGGCCGGTCAGGGCCGACTCGACGGCGATGTTCGCGGTCTCGCGGTCGCGGATCTCGCCGACCATCACGATGTCCGGGTCGCAGCGCAGGATCGAGCGCAGGGCCGCGGGGAACGTCATGCCGGCCTTGGTGTTCACCTGCACCTGGTTGATGCCGGAGAGACGGTACTCGACCGGGTCCTCGACCGTGATGACGTTCTTCTCGGGCGAGTTGATGATGTTGAGGGTGGCATAGAGCGTCGTCGACTTGCCCGAGCCGGTCGGACCGGTGACCAGGATCGCGCCGTAGGGCCGCGTGAACGAGCGCTGGTAGCGCTTGAGCGCCTTGGGCGCAAAACCGAGGTCGGTGAGGTTGAGCATGACGTTGCTCTTGTCGAGCAGGCGCATGACGATCTTCTCGCCGTAGACGGTCGGCAGCGTGGCGACGCGCATGTCGATCGGCTTGCCGCCGACCACGAGACCGATACGACCGTCCTGCGGCACGCGGCGTTCGGCGATGTCGAGGTCGGCCATGACCTTGAGGCGGCTGATCACGCCGTTCTGCATGCGCCGCGGCACCGACATGATCTCGTGCAGCACGCCGTCGAGGCGGAACCGCACCATGAGCTCCTTGGCCTGGGGCTCGAAATGGATGTCGCTCGCCGAGTCGTCGACCGACTGCGCGATGACCGAGTTCACCAGCTTGACGATCGGCGGCTCCTCGGTCATCTCGCGGATGTCGGTGACCTCGTCGTCGCCCAGACCGACCTGCCCGTCGGTGCTCTCGGTGACCTGATCGTCGAGGCGGTTCAGCTTGCCGATCGCCCCCATGATGTCTTCTTCGCTCGCGATGGCGGGCACGATCGTGTAGCCCGTCATGATGCGCAGGTCGTCGGCCACCAGCACGTTGGCCGGGTCGACCATGGCGACCTGAAGGGTCGTGTCGTCGACGAACCGCACCGGGATCGCGCCGTAGCGCCGGCACAGGCGTTCGGACAGCAGGCCCGCGGCCGACATGTCGAGCTGGAAGTTCGTCAGGTCGAGGTACTCGATCCCGAACTTCGTGGCCAGCGCCTTGGTGAGGTCGAGCGCGGTGACGACCTTGTCCTCGAGCAGGAGCTGACCGAGTCGCTGATGGGTGTCTTTCTGACGCACGAGGCACTGCTGGATCTGCTCCTCGGTCGCCAGGTTCATGTCGACCAGGATCTCGCCAAGGCGCTTCTTGCTCGCCCGCAGGGGCACGTTCGCGCCCATGGCGGCGGCCTCGTCGGCGGCCTGCAGACGCTCGAGCACGGCGTTGACGCCGCTGGGCCGCGGCTCGCCGTCGTCGGACTCATCGCCGTCGCCGGGTTCGTCGCCGTCGCCGGGTTCGTCGCCGTCGGGAGACTCGCCCTCGTCGGCCGGCTGCTCGTCGTCGTCGCCGGGGATCTCGATGGGCTTCACGGTCGCCAGGATGTCGATCTCTTGCAGGTCGTCGAGCGAGGCGAACGCGTCGTCGGAAAAGAAGATCTCGTCGCGGTCGGTAGTCACGAAGCCGTCGGCCCCCTTGTCGCCGGTCGGTGTGAAGTCGTCCCAGTCGTCGGGTTCTCGTTGCTCATCGTCATCGCGTGCGACGACGTCGACCTCGGGCAGCTCGCGGTCGTGAGCCGTCAGGCGGCCCCCGAGCCGACTCTCATCGTCGTGCGGCACTCCGCATCACTTCCCGTGGCGCAGGCCGGCCTGTCCAGAGCTCGAACGAGAGCGCGGCCTGGCAAACAAGCATGGCCAAGCCGTCGATCGCCCGCGCCCCCAGTGCCCGGGCCTGTTCGAGAGGCATCGTCGGCCGCTGTCCGTAGACCACGTCGTACACGATGTGGTCACGCAGGATGTTATCGACCAAAACGCGCGGCACTTTAAGCGCCTCGTCCATGCCGAGCGGGGTCGCGTTCACCAGAATGTCCGCCTCGCGCACGACGGCGGCCTCGAGCTCGCCGAACGCCAGCACCGTGAATCGCGTGCCTGCGGCCAGGGGCTGCAGCAGGCGTACGAGGTCCTCTCCTCGAGCCGGCGTGCGCGCCGCGACCGTGCAGCGCGCCACGCCCAGGCGCGCAAGCCCCAGCACGGCCGCGCGCGCGACGCCGCCGGCTCCGAGGACGAGGGCGCCGGCCCCGGTGAGCGGTTCCGGCACGACCTCGCGCAGCGCCGCGACAAAGCCGCCGACATCGGTGTTGTAGCCGCGCAGCTCGCCTGGCTCCACGACGATCGTGTTCACGGCCTCGATGCCGCGGGCGTCGCCGTCGATCCAGTCGAGGAGCGGCAGGACCGCGGCCTTGTGCGGCATCGTGACATTCACGCCGCGAAACCCCAGGGCCCGCAGGCCGGCGACCGCTGCCTCGACCCGCGCCGGCGCGACGGGCAGCGGCACATCCGCCATGTCGAGCCCTTCGCTCGCGAAGGCGGCGTTGTGCATGGCCGGCGAGAGCGAGTGGCTCACCGGCCAGCCGATGATGCCGGTCAGGACAGTCGTGCCTGCGATCGTCGTCACGTCAGCCGCCCCCAGTCGAGTGGTGTGGGACCCGCGGCCCCGACGCGAAGCCGGAACCGCCACGGACACCCTTTGCACGCCGACGGCCGACTTTCCTGCCCGAGGCCGGCGCGAGAGTCGGTGTGCGCGCCCGCGGGCCGGCGCGAAAGTCGGTACGCGCGCCTGCCGGCCGGCGCGAGAGTCGGTGTGCGCGCCAGCAGGCCGGTGTGAGGAGGGTGACGGTCCTAGTGCCCGGCGCGCGCCTTGTCCTTGAGGAACTGGGCGTAGCTCGCCGACCAGAAGTGCCGGCCGCTGCCGTCGTTGCGCGCGACGTAGTAGAGGTAGTCGACCGCGGCCGGGTGCGCCGCGGCTCGCAGCGAGGCGAGACCGGGGTTGGCGATGGGCGTCGGCGGCAGCCCGCTGTGCAGGTAGGTGTTGTAGGGCGACTTGATCTGCAGGTCGCGGTACGACAGGACCGGCTTGTAGACGGGCAGCGCGTACTCGATCGTCGCGTCGATCTGCAGCGGCATGCGCAGGTGGAGACGGTTCCACACGACGGCTGCCGCGAGGGCTCGCTCGGAGGGCACCTCGATCTCGCGCTCGATCATGGAGCCGATGATCGTGACGTCGTAGGGGGTGAGGTTCTTGGCCGCGGCGCGGGCCAGGCCGACCTTGGCCAACGCAGCCCGGTAGGCGGCGAGCTGCTGCTCGATCATGGCGCGTGGCGTGACTGACGGGGACACCTCGTAGGTCGCCGGAAAGAGGAGCCCCTCGAGCGGCTGTCCGCTGTGGAACCCGGGCAGGCTGTAGGGCATCGGGTGGACGAGGGTGAGGTCGACATACTGCCGGGCGCTGAAGCCCGGCACCCGCCGGGCGATCAGGGCGGCCGTCTGTCGCGCCGTGTACCCCTCGGGGATGGTCACGCGGATGAGCGGCGGTCCGTGCCGCAGGGCCGCCACCAGGGTGTCGTAGCGCTCGTTTCTGTGCAGGCGGTACACGCCGGCCCGGAAGTCGCTCGCGTAGCCGTCGGTCTGCGCCCGGATGGAGAAGGCCCCGGCGTGCTTGACCACGCCGGCGTTCTCGAGGATCTGCGAGATCTGCGAGAGGCTCGCCCCCTGGGGCACCGTGACGGTCACGACCCGGCCCGGCCGGCCCGTCTCGAAGTACGACCGCACGTAGAGACCGACGGCGAGCGCGGCCACCAGCAGGACGATGACCGCCACGAGCAGCAGGCGCAGCACGCGCGGCGGTCGGCGCCGGGGCCGGCGGGGCCCCGGCCGGGTCGCCTCGGTCTCCGCGCGCTGGAGCTGCTGCTCGCGCTCGGCGGCGGCGTGCCGGCTCTGGTCGGTCGGGCTCTGATGGCTGAAGCTCACGTGACGCTCGCCAGGTAATCCTCGAGGATCAGCGCCGCCGCCCGCGCGTCGAGTTCGCTCGCGCCGCCGCGCCGCCGGGCGAGCGTGGTCGTGAACCGCTCGTCGTAGAGCACGATCGGCACGTCGATCGCCTCGCGCAGGCGACCGACGAACGAGCGCACCTCGCGGGCCTGCTGATGCTCGGCGCCGTCGAGCGAGACCGGCAGCCCGACGACGACGAGGGCCGCGCCCTCGGCGTTCACGAGTCGGCGCACGCTCTCGAGCCCGGCGACCGAGCCGGCGCGCGCGACCACGGTCAGCGGTCGCGCGATGCTGCCGGTCTCGTCGGAGACGGCGACGCCGGTGCGCGCGAGACCGTAGTCGAGCGCCAGCACCCGCACCTCAGCCCCCGAGGAGCTCCCGGGCCCGCGCCACGGCCGCCTCGAGGGCGGCGGCGATGCCGTCGACGTTGCCGCCGCCGCCGCGGGCCAGGGTCGGCTTGCCGCCGCCGCGGCCGTCGAGCGGCGGCATCATGACGGAGAGCACGTCGTTGGCCCGCAAGCCGCGGCCGACCAGGGCGTCGCTTGCCGCCACGACGACCGCGACGCGGCCGTCGATGGCGGCCAGCAGGGCCACGGCCGCCTCGGGCCGCCGCTCGCGCACCTCGTCGGCCAGGGCCAGCAGGTCGTCGGGACGCGTGACCTCGACCTCGCCGGCGACGAACGTGGCGCCGCCGAGCGACAACGCCCCCGAGAGCAGCTCGTCGACGCGCCCATGGCGCTCGCCGCTTTCGGCCTCGTGCACGGTCGCCTGCAGCCGCTCGAGCTCGGCGAGACGGCGGCGCACCGCATCGGGGACACGGTCGGGCGCCACCGCGAGCTCGCTCGCCAGAGCCTCTTCGCGGGCCTCGACGTCGCGGTAGTGCTCGATGGCCGCGGCCGAGGTGATGGCCTCGATGCGGCGCGTGTTGGCGCCGACCGAGGTGCTCGCCGTGACCTTGCAGAGGCCGATCTGCGACGTGGACGACACGTGGGTTCCGCCGCACAGCTCGCGGCTGAACTCGTCGATCTCGAGCACGCGCACGAACTCGCCGTACTTCTCCTCGAAGAAGGCGAGGGCGCCGAGCTCGGCGGCGTACTCGCGCGTCGTGACGAAGGGCCGCACCGCGTGGTTCTCGACGATGCGCCGGTTCACAAGATCTTCGATCTGGCGGAGCTCGGCGACCGTCGGCGCGCGCCTGGTCTTGTAATCGAAGCGCAGCTTGTCGGGACGCACGAGCGAGCCGGCCTGGCGCACGTCGTCGCCCAGCACGATGCGCAGCGCGTTGTGCAGCAGATGAGTCGCCGTGTGGTTGCAGGCGGTCTGGTGGCGGCGCACGGCATTGACCATGGCCTTGGCGCGCTCGCCCTCGACCACGACGCCCTCAGTGGGGCGCCCGACGATCACCTGGTCGTTCTCGAAACGCACGACGTCGATGACGTCGAGCTTGCCCGAGTCGGTGTGGATCCAGCCGGCGTCGGCGACCTGGCCACCGCCCTCGGCGTAGAAGGGCGACTCTTCGAGCTTGAGCGCGACCCTGCCGTCGGCCAGCACGCGCGCCGCCCGGACCATGGTGTAGACCTCGAGCCGCTCGTAGCCGACGAAGGTGGTCTCGAGGGCGGCCGTCTCGCGCTGGAAGGCTTCGAGCTCGCCGGGGCCGCTCTCGCCGGCGCGCTGCGCCGCGCGCGCCCGCCGGCGCTGCTCGGCCATGAGCCGCTCGAAGCCGGCCTCGTCGACGCTCATCCCGCGGTCCTGCACGATCTCGCGGGTGAGATCGAAGGGAAACCCGTAGGTGTCGTGGAGCTCGAAGGCGACCTCAGGCGGCAGCTCGGCGCCGGAGTCGCGCGAGCGCCGCAGGGCTTCTTCGAGGATGCCCATGCCCTGCGCCAGCGTGCGCGTGAAGCGCGCCTCTTCTTCGCCGACGATGCTGACGATCGCCTCGCGGCTTCCCTGCAGCGCGGGGTAGGCCTCGCCCATGAGATCGACGACGCGGTCACACAGACGCGCGAGGAACGGCTCGTCGAGCCCGATCGAGACGCCCTGCTGCACGGCGCGGCGGATGATGCGCCGCAGGACGTAGTCGCGACCCTCGTTGCCCGGCAGGACGCCGTCCATGATGAGGAAGGCGATGCCGCGGGCGTGCTCGGCCATGGTGCGCAGCGCCCTCGTGACGGCCTCGCTCTGGCCGTACGTGGCGCCCGAAAGCTGCTCGCCGAGCTCGATCAGCGGCCGGAACGCGTCGGTCTCGTAGACCGTGACCACGCCCTGGTGGACGGCCGTGACGCGCTCGAGCCCCATGCCGGTGTCGATGCTCTGGGCGGCGAGCTCGGAGAGCTCGCCGCGCTCGTCCATCTCGTACTGCACGAAGACCAGGTTCCAGTACTCCATCCAGCGGTCGCACTCGCAGCCCGGCCCGCAGTCGGGCTGGCCGCAGCCGTACTCCTCGCCCATGTCGTAATAGAGCTCGGTGCAGGGGCCGCACGGCCCGGTCGCGCCGGCCGGCCCCCAGAAGTTGTCGCCGCGCCCGAGGTGCACGATGTCGGCGTCGCTGAACCCGTGCGATTTCCAGATGGCGATGGCTTCGTCGTCGGCCGGCACCTGGTCGTCGCCGCCGAAGACGCTCACCTTCACCCGCGAGCGGTCGATGCCGAGCTCGTCTGAGAAGTCGAGCGCCCAGCCGATCGCCTCGCGCTTGAAGTAGTCGCCGATCGAGAAGTTGCCGAGCATCTCGAAGAACGTCAGGTGGCGGGCGGTCGTGCCGACGATGTCGAGGTCGACCGAGCGGAACGACTTCTGGCAGCTCGCGAGGCGCGGCGCCGGGGGGCGCTCCTGGCCGAGGAAGTACG
>DATIYD010000066.1:0-8412 GCA_035517975.1 Thermoleophilia bacterium
CTGTAACGCCGCGGCCGCGGGAGATCCCGCGTGGCAGTCCAGGCTCCGAGGGGGCCGCGGCCGCGCAACAGCGAACCGCTGAGCGGCACGCGTCGCAGCAGCGGCAGGGCGAGCTCCTCGAGCGCCCGCCAGAGGCGCGGCCGCCGTGTCACCTCGGCGTAGGCCGTCAGACCGGCGCCCCACGGCCGCGCCACGAGGCCGGCCTCGACGATGTCCTCGCGCAGCTCGCGAATGAGCTCTGCCAGCGGGATGCGAGCCGAGCAGACCTCGGTGCACGCCCCGCACAGGCTGCTGGCGAAGGGCAGGTCGGGGTGGCACTCGAGGCCGTCGAGCAGGGGACTGAGCACGGCGCCGACCGGCCCCGTGTAGACCGCATCGTAGGCGTGGCCGCCGATCTTGCGATAGACCGGACAGACGTCGAGACAGGCGCCGCAGCGGATGCACGACAGGATCTCCTCGTACTTGCCGCCCAGCAGCGAGGAGCGTCCGTTGTCGACAATCACGACGTGCAGCTCCTCGGGGCCGTCGTCCTCGCCGGCGCGGCGCGGTCCGGTGATTGCGGTCACGTAGGCGGTCGTGCGCAGCCCCACGCCGGCGCGCGGCAGCACCTCGAGGATGGCCTCGAGGTCGGGCAGGGCCGGCACCAGGCGCTCGATGCCCATCACCACCACGTGGGTGCGCGGCAGGGTGGTCGTCATGCGGCCGTTCCCCTCGTTGGTGACGAGCACGATCGAGCCCGTGGCGGCCACGCCGAAGTTGGCGCCGGAGATGCCCATGTCGGCGGCCAGGAACTTCTCGCGCAACACGCCGCGGGCGTAGCGCGTCATGGCCTCGGGCTCGTCACCCACGTCGTGTCCGGCGGCGGCCGAGAACAGGGCGCGGATGCGTGAGAGCGGCAGGTGGATCGCCGGCTTCAGGATGTGAAAGGGCCGTTCGCCGGCGAGCTGCACGATGTACTCGCCGAGATCGGTCTCGACGACCTCGGCGCCGGCGGCCTCGAGAGCCGGGTTCAGGCCGATCTCCTCGGTCACCATCGACTTCGACTTCACGATCAGGCGCGCGCGACGCTCGCGCGCGAGGCCCACGACGTGCTCGCGCGCCTCAGTGGCGTCGGCGGCAAGGAACACCTGGCCGCCGACGCGCTCGACGTTGGCGGCGAACTGCCCGACGTACCGGTCGAGGTGGGCGAGCGTCTCGGCCCGCACGCGGGCGACCTCGTCGAGGGCGTCCTGCCAGTGAGGCTCGGCGCGGGCCGGCGCGGCGAGGGCCTGCACGTAGTCCTGGCCCTCGCGCAGCACGCGCTGCAGGGCGGCGTCGGCAAGCGCGCCGCAGGCGCGCGCGTCGAAGGCGCGCCGCGACGCCGCCGCCGCGCGACGGCCGTCGTCAAGACTGACCGCCATCACGGCCGCTACGGCGCGGCTCCAACGCCCGCCTGGTCCAGGGTTCACGCCTGCCACCCCGCGGCCAGCACCTCGGCCAGATGGCGTACCTCGACCCCGCTCCTGCGCCGGCGCAGCCGGCCCTCGATGTTCATCAGGCAGCTCATGTCGAGGCCGACGAGCAGGTCGGCGCCGGTGGCCAGCACAGCGTCGACCTTCTCGTCGACCATGGCGCTCGAGATGGGCGCCATCTTCACGGCGAAGGTGCCGCCGAAGCCGCAGCACAGCTCGGCATGCTCCAGGGGCCGGTACTCGAGGCCCTCGACCATCCCCAGCAGGCGCTCCGGCTGCTCGCTCACGCCGAGCAGGCGGCGTGTGTGGCAGGAGTGGTGGAAGGTCGCCGTTCGGCTGCCGGGCGTGCGCGCCGCGCCGCCGCGGCCGACCGGACGAACCGCGCGCACGGGTAGCTCCGCGACCCCGAGCACGTCGACCAGGAATTCCGAGAACTCGAACGTGCGCGCCGCGAGATCGGCCGCGGCCGCCTCTTCGGGACGCCCCGCGAAGAGACGCGGATAGCCGTCGCGCACCATGGCCGCGCACGACCCCGAGATCGAGACGACGTAGCCGCCGCCGACGAAGGCGCGCACGAACGCTCGCGCGCTCGTGCGCGCCGCATCGGCGAAGCCGGCGTTGTAGGCGGGCTGGCCGCAGCAGGTCTGCGCCGCCGGGAACTCGACGACCACGCCAAGGCTGCGCAGCACCTCGACAGCGGCCACGCCGACGTGCGGAAAGAGCGCGTCGCCCAGGCAGGTGATCATGAGCGAGGCTCTGGGCGGCGAAGGCGGCTCGGCCATCATGCTCGTCATGATAGTGCCAAGCCGCGGCGAGGAGTGAGCGGGCGGCTGAGGTTGGCGGCGAGCGAGTGTCCGGAAGCCGGCGAGCCGGCTTCCGGTCCGGCCGCCGGCGATCAGTCAGGTGTCAGGCCGCGCGGCGCAGCGTGCACCCGTCGCCCGCGCAGAAGCACTCCAGGTCACTCCGCAGGGCGGCGCGCAGGTTCTCGGCATCGGACGAGCCCCCGGCTTCGCTGAGAGCGTCGAAGCGCACCGTCATGCGGGTCGCTCCCGAACCCGCCTGCTCGAACTGCACGACGTCGCGATCGGAGTCGCGCTCGACGCGATGCCAGGGGTAGGGCATCCACTGCTCGCCGGGTTCCGACGAGGCGATCAACTCGTTCACGTAGCCGTTCCAGTGCGCCCGCGCCGTGCTGCTGGGCAGAGGCACGTCGGCGATCTCGCGGATGAGGGCCATGGTCAGACCTCCTTGGTCATGCGCTCATAGCACCCATATGCCCGGCTGGGCGCAAGCGTCTCCCGTCACGCGCCGAGCGCGAACCAGCGCTCGCGGTGCTCGAACAGGTAGCGGTCGGTGAGGAGATTGAGGATGAGGCGGGCGTGGCGGAAGTGCTCGGCCACGTAGCCCACGACCGGCGCGAGGCCGAGCTCGCCACCGCCGGCGGCCTCCCGGGCGAGCCGGTAGGAGCGCTGCCCGACCCACTCCAGCAGGCGCAGATCACCCAGACCCACCGGCCCGGGGCCGCCGATCTCCTGCGCCGCCGAGGGCGACTCTCCCCCGCCGACCGCGCGGCGCAGGCGCGCGGCGGCGATGGGCGTGAGCGTGCGGCCCGCGAGGTGGTCGGGAAACACGCCGGAGAGAAAGAGGGCGAGGTCGCCGAGGCGCCGGTAGAGCACGAGCCGCTCGTCGGGCGGCACCGAGAGGATGAGCTGGGCGAACTGGGCCGGGTCGAGCTCGCTGAACCGCCGATGGCGCCAGCCGCGGCGGCTCTTCACCCAGAGGGCGCCGCTGGCCACGTGGGTGTACGAGGCCAGCAGGTCGGCCAGGAACAGGCGCCGCAGAGGATCGGCCACGAACTCGCGCAGCGGCTCGGTCTCGAAGACGGGCACCGTGCTGCGCCGGCCGACGCGCTCCGGCACGAACGACATGCCGGCGAAGATGGCCGGCGCCTGGGCGAGCAGCACCGCGAAGGCGACGAACGGCCCGACTGTGACGATCGGGTCCTCGCCGGCGCCTTCGAACAGGGCGGCAAAGACGTCGGGGCGGGCGAGCAGCGCCTCGATGCCGGCCGGCCGCTCGCGCAGGCGAGCGGCCCGCTCGAGCTTCGAGCCCGGCTCGCCCGCCGCCTCGGCCAGCAGCGCGAGGTCGGCGTCGGAGAGACGTTCGAGCAGCAGCAGGTCGGTCAGCATGCCAGCGTTGTTCCCGCCGGCGCGATTCTCGTGGCACAAGGAAGAGCGCGGAGCACTATCATAGGGGTGCGCAGCCGGCGGGCCGGGCGTCGCAAAGACGGCCCGGCGCCGGGCGGTCCAAGGAAAGGTCTCTCGTGACGTCGTGGGACGGCATCCGCATCGGGCAGTCGTGCAGCGCCGACGCGCGCGCGGCCGTCCGTGAGCTCCACGAAACGATCGCCCAGCCCGACGCCGCGCTCGTGATCTTCTTCTGCTCCGACGAGTACGACCTCGAAGCCGTGGCGGCCGAGATGAGCGAGCGGTTCGCCGGCGTCGCCGTCGTGGGCTGCACCACGGCCGGCGAGATCGGACCAGCCGGCTGCCGCGACCACAGCATCGCCGGGGTGAGCCTGGCGACCTCTGTCTGCACGGCCGTGACCGGCTCTCTCGAGCGGCTCGATCAGTTCACCGCGGCCGAGGGTCGCGCCCTGGCCCGCGAGCTGCTCGGCCGCCTCGACGAGAGCTCGCCGGCGGCCGCTCAGCACGGCCGTTTCGCCTTCATGCTGGTCGACGGCGCGTCGGTGCGCGAGGAACACGTCGCCTACGCACTCCAGGAGGGCCTCGGCGAGGTCTCGCTGATCGGCGGCTCCGCCGGCAACGGCCTGCGCTTCGGCAGTACCTACGTCTATGTCGACGGTCGTTTCCTGCCCGGCGCCGCCACCCTGGTCGTGGCCGACACGCCACTGCCCATCATGCCGTTCAAGACGCAGCATTTCGTGCCCACCGACGAGCGGCTCGTCGTGACCGAGGCCGACCCCGCCCGCCGCACCGTGACGGAGATCAACGGGCTGCCGGCCGCCGCCGAGTACGCGCGCGCCCTGGGTGTGGCCGAAAGCGACCTCGGTCCGAGCCGTTTTGCATCGTCGCCGGTCGTGGTGCTGATCGACGGCGGCAACTACGTACGCTCCATCCAGAAGGTCAACCCGGACGGCAGCCTCACGTTCTTCTGCGCGATCGAGGCCGGCGTCGTGCTGCGCATGGCCCAGGGTGTCGACCTCGTCGCCAACCTCGAGGACGCCTTCGCCCGGGTGAGCGCGCACATCGGCCCGCCCTGCCTCGTGCTGACCTGCGACTGCATCCTGCGGCGCCTCGAGATCCTCGAGAACGGGCTGCAGAGCCGCGTCGACGAGATCCTCGGAGCCAACAACGCCGTCGGCTTCAACACCTACGGCGAGCAGTTCTGCGGCGTGCACATCAACCAGACGCTGACCGCGATCGCCTTCGGCCCGGCGCCTCCCGGCGACCGCCTTGACTGAGAAGCGTCCAGGCGGTGCGGGCCGCTCCGCCGCGGCGGGGGGCCGGCCACGCGGCCGCATGCGGGCGGCGGCGGAAGGCGGCGACGCCCGGGCCGAGGTCGCGCGGCTGGAAGCCGAAGTCGCGCGGCTGAACAAGGTGGTGCGCGTGCTCATGGACCGCGCCGAATCGACCGCCAGCGCCCCGGCGACCGACTACGGTCTGTTCCAGACCACGGTCATGCTGCAAAACCAGGTGCGGCTGCGGACCGAAGAGGCACGCGCCGCGCTGCGCGGCGGCGAGACCGTGGCCGGCGAGGACAACGCGTCGGCGTCGCGCGACATGCACGCCCTGCGCCGCACCGCCGCCCTGCAGATCCAGCTCCTCGAGCTCGTGGTGCAGCAGCGCGACCTCGGCGAGCTGATCGACAGGGTGGCCGACATCGTCGACGTCTCGATCGTCCTGTTCGACGTCCACGGGCGCGCCCTCCCCCGGTCGGGGGCGGCGAGCCGCCCCGGCCTCGACCGCCGGCTCTGGCGCACCTACGCCCGGCTGCGCGGGTCGCGCAGCGCGCCCGACGCCGTCGAGGACGGCAGCGACTGGATCTACTTTCGCGACGTCACCGTGATGGACCGCGTCGAGCGGGTGCTCGCGGCCGTAGCGGCTCAGCCCCGGCGGACGGGCTTCACCGAGGCGTCGCTCTCGTTCCTGCAGCAACTCGCCATCCTCGACGCGCTGCACCACCGCACGGAGCTCGCCGGGGACAGGCGGGAACGCGAGCGCCTGCTCCACGACGTGCTGGCCGGCGAGAGCGCGGCCGCCGAGCTCGACGGACGCCTGCAGAGCCACGGCTTCGACGACGGGAGCCCCTGGCGGATCGTCGTCATCGAGCCCGGTCCGGTCGGCGCGCGGCCCGGCTCCGGCCCCCCGCGCGGCGCGCGCGGCCACGACCCCGACGAGCGGCCGGCGCGGGGGCTGGTGATCGCCCTGCAGCACGTGGTCGAGGCCGTGTTCGGCCCGCGCCGTCTCGCCTTTCTCAGCCTGGCGATGCCGTCGCTTGCGGCGGCGCTCGTGGCGCTGCCCGTCGGCGGCGACTCCGCGGGCCCGCTGCTCGCCGAGCTCAGAGAGGCCGCCGCGCGCGCCGCGGCCGGCCGCGGCGTCGTCGTGGGCTGCTCGGCGCCGCTCACCGGCGCAGCCGGCGGGCCGCGCGCCCTGCAGCAGGCGCTCGTCGCCTGCCTGGCGGCGCGCCGCGAGCCGGCGGCCGACGGCGGCGCCGCCTTCGACGAGCTCGGTGGGCAGCTCCGCCTGCTCGATGGGCTCGACGCGCCCCAACTGGCGGAGATCGTGCGCCGCAGCTTCGGACCGCTGCTCGACTACGACGCCCGGCACCGCACGCAGCTCTTCGAGACGCTGCGGGTGCTCTTCGCGCATCACCTCGCGGTGCAGGACACGGCCAACGCCCTGCATGTGCACCGCAACACGCTGCAGCGCCGGCTCGCCCACGCCGAGCGGCTCCTAGGCATCGATCTGAGCGACCTCGACGACATCGTCGACGTGCGGCTCGGCTTCGACGCCGCCGAGCTGCTCGACATGCTGCCTTCTTAAGCGGCCGCGGCACCGCGCGCGCCGGCGGCGCCCACGCCGGACACGCGCGGCGCCCCTCTGCCGCATGCACGCGGCGCGCCTCGTGCGAGGCGCACCCGCCGCCTCTGTGTCAGGTGCACCCGCCCCTCACCTATTGTGTGTGAGGTGGTGCGCGCGACCACAGTTGCGCGCAAAGTGTGGTCGCGCGGTGCCTCCCCAAACGGCGCGTCCGCGGTCATCGTCTAGGTCGACCGGACGCCGACCGCACGACCGCGACAGCCACGAGGCCGGGGCCGGCGGCCGAAGGGGGAGCCCCTGCTCCACACCAACGAGAAGGAGAGAGCCATGGCTACGGTAGTCAAAGACAACGAGACCGTCCCGAAGATGACCGACGACAGCTACGGCCTGTTCATCGACGGCGCCTGGCGCCCGGCCTCGACCGGCAAGACGTTCAGGGCCTATAACCCCGGCAACGGCGAGCTCCTGGCCACCTGCGCCGACGCGAGCGCCGAGGACGTCGAACGGGCTGTGGCGGCCGCCTGGAAAGCCCACGACGGCTGGAAGAAGGTCAGCCCGCAGGAGCGCTCGCGCCTGTTGCTGCGCATCGCGGACCTGATCGACGAGAACGCCGCCAAGCTCGCCATGGTCGAGACCCTCGACAACGGCAAGCCGATCCGCGAGACCACGGCGATCGACGTGCCCCTCGCCTCGGACCACTTCCGTTACTTCGCCGGCGCGGTCAGGACCGAAGAGGGCCAGGCCGTCATGATCGACGACACGACGCTGAGCATCATCCTGCGTGAGCCGATCGGCGTGGTCGGCCAGATCATCCCGTGGAACTTCCCGTTCCTTATGGCCGCCTGGAAGATCGCCCCGGCCCTGGCCGCCGGCGACTGTGTGGTCATCAAGCCGTCGTCGACGACCTCGCTCAGCCTCCTCGAGCTGACCAAGCTGCTGGCCGAGGTGTTGCCCGCCGGCGTCGTCAACGTGATCACCGGCACGGGCTCGGGCGCCGGCAACTTCATGCTCGAGAACGAGCGCTTCAGCAAGCTCGCCTTCACCGGCTCGACCGAGGTCGGCTACACGGTCTCCGACGCCGCGGCCAGTAAGCTGATCCCCGCCACCCTTGAACTGGGCGGCAAATCGGCCAACATCTTCTTCCCCGACGCGCCCTGGGAGAAGGCCATCGAGGGCCTGCAGCTCGGCATCCTGTTCAACCAGGGCCAGGTCTGCTGCGCCGGCTCGCGTGCCTTCGTCCACGAAGAGATCTACGACAAGTTCCTGGCCGAGGCGAGCAAGGCGTTCAAGAACGTCAAGGTCGACCTCCCCTGGAAGGCGGACGCCCAGATGGGCGCCCTGGTCAACGAGAGTCAGATGGAGAAGGTCCTGGGCTACGTCGAGGTCGGGCAGCGCGAGGGCGCGACCGTGGCCACCGGCGGCGTGCGCATCACCGAGCGCGGCCTGGGCGAGGGCTGCTTCATCGAGCCCACCATCCTGTCCGACGTCGACAACATGATGCGCGTCGCCCAGGAGGAGATCTTCGGGCCCGTCGTGTGCGTCATCAAGTTCCGCGGTGAGGACGAGGTCATCCGCCTCGCCAACCAGAGCGAGTACGGCTTGGGCGGCGCCGTCTGGACCAGGGACATCAACCGCGCCTTCCGTGTCGCCCGTGGCGTGGAGACCGGCCGCATGTGGGTCAACAACTACAACAACCTGCCGGCCCACGCCCCCTTCGGCGGCTACAAGAAGTCGGGCATCGGCCGGGAGACCCACAAGATGATGCTCGAGCATTACTCACAGAAGAAGAACATCTTCCTCAGCCTGACGGAGCAGAAGCTCGGCCTGTACTGAGAGTCCCCGCGCGAGGCGGCGACTCACCCCCGCCGGCTCGCAGACAACGACGGGGCGGGCGGGCT
>DATIYD010000067.1:0-3440 GCA_035517975.1 Thermoleophilia bacterium
CGAAGCCGGACTGGGCGTCGTTGCTGTGCGCGTTCGTGAGGCCGATGTAGCCGCCGGCCGGCACGTCGTAGAAGCGCGCGAGCTGCGCCTGCGCGGCGAGCAGCATGCCGGTCTCGATCGCGCCGGGAGCATAGGCTCCGGTGCGCATGTCGGCGACGGTCGGCAGGCTCGCGTAGATCACCGGCGTGTGCTCCCTGACCATCTGCTGGAACGCGGTGATCGCGAGGAACTCGGCGTTGCCCACGACGAGGCAGCCCATCATGGTCATGGGCGCCGTGAGGCCGGCGTTGGGCACGACCGTGGTGTAGACCGGCAGGCCCTGCTCGGTGAGCCACAGCACGGCCTCGGTCGATTCGACGTCCATGCTGAGCGGGCTGACCATCGGACAGTAGTGATGGTTGATGATGGGCCGCTCGCGATAGGCCTCGGGGCCGCCGGCGATCAGCTCGCCGAGGGCGATCACCTGATGCAGGTCGGCCATGTTCGGTGTGTTGCTGCGCACCGGCTTGAGACAGTTCTTGAGGGCCGGATAGAAGCGGCTCAGGCTGAACTGGCCCTCGGGCGCGTCGTCGGCCAGGGTCGAGATCGAGAACACGTCGAAACCGGGCAGCTCATTGACGAGATGGGCGATCGTGGCGATGTCCGCCGAGGTGGCGCGCCGTTCGACGCCGGTGATCGGGTCGACGACGTTGGGCGCCGAGGAACCGGTGACCACGATCGGGCCGTCGTCGGGGATGGTGCGGTCGAAGCGCGGGTCGCGCCCGCGGAAGGTGAAGCTCGGCGGCGCCATGGCACGGTAGGTCTCGACGACGTCGGCCGGGAACCGCACGATGCCGGTCTCCGAGTCGACGCTGCAGCCGTGCGCCTTGAAGATCTCGCGCGCACGCGGATGGTGGGCGGCGATCCCCACCGCCTCGAGGACCTCGAGCGACGCCTCGTGCGTGCGGCGGACCTCCTGCGGCGTGAGCAGCTCGGTGAACCCCATGCGGATCAGCCCCTCTCCTTCTCGTGGTCGCGGTCCGAGGTCCCCGCCGGCACGGCCTGCGGCTCGGCGAGATGCGCCAGCTCGTCGAGGTGCGCCTCGATGAACTCCATGAACATGACCTGATGTTCGACGTACATGAGGTACTCGTCGGCGTTCAGCTCGTCCTCGGCCTCGTACCAGGCACTCACGTCCCAGTTCAGCACGTAGAGGTTGGCGTTCGCGGTCATCCGCGGCAGCGCCGCGAGCTCGGCCGCCGACAGCGGGCCCGGGATGGCGAAGCGCGCCGCCTCGTCCTGGTAGGCGCGCAGGAAGATGGCGGCCTTGTCGAGCCGCAGCTCGCCGCTGTCGCGCCCCTCCCAGGAGCTGCAGAAGTAGACGATGCCCTCGGCGACGTCGAAGAGGCGATAGTCGAGCTTGGACCAGTCGAAGTCGAACAGGCCGCAGCATCGTGTGGCACCCGGCGGTACGTCGCCGGGGATCCACTTGAGGTTGCCGGGGTGGTAGTCGCAGTGCACCGGGATGTACGGCATCCCCTGCAGCTCGGACTCCTGCTCGGCCCCTTTGCGCAGCAGTGCGTCGATGGCGGGCAGGTGCTCGAGGTAGTAGTCGTCGACGATGGTTCCTCCGGCCCTGGCCTGCTCGGCATAGCCGGCGAAGGCGGGGCGCAGGTCGCGCAGGAACCGCATGATCGGCGGCTGCGCGCGACCCAGATCGCGGGGGTCGAAGTCGTGAGCGGCCGCATGGAACTGCGCGAGCACGCGGCCGCCGGTGTCGAACTCGTCGTCGGTCAGGCGGTTCTTGACCCACGTGTACTTGTCGAGACCCGTGAGCATCTCGTAGACGGCGAAGTACCGGGTCTGGTGCTCGCCGCCGTGCAGCTCGTCGCGGGTGACGTACGTGCCCCCCGCCTTGTTCGGATAGACCCGCGCGGCCAGGTGCATGCCCTGGCCGTTGATGTGGCTTACGAGGGCGTGCTCGAAGCGGATCTCGCGTTCGGTGATGCTGCGGCCGTACTTGCGCACGAAGTAGCGCTGCTCATGGCCGGCGGTGCGCGTACGCACCGCGAAGCTCAGGTTGCAGTAGCCGCCGAAGATCTGCTCCACGCCGACGACCTCGCCGAGGTCGTAGTCGGTCGCGACCACCTCGGCCAGCTGGCCGCTCTTGAACTCGATCTCGAGCTCGGTGCGCAGCGCGGCGGCGTCGGCCGCCAGCCGTTCGGCCACTTCGAGAAGTTCGTTTGCCCTGGTCGGGTCCAACCTCGCCTCCGCTCGCTCGAATCTACCGTCGCGCGGCCGGCGGCGCGGACGCTTCCGCCCCGCGCGTCAGACCACGATGCAACGTAGCCCCAGCCGCCGCATGTCTTCGCGCACGCCGTCGTCGACCCCATCGTCGACCATGACGACGTCGACCTCGTCGAGACCGCAGATCACGACGTCGGCCACGACGCCGATCTTGCTGCGGTCGGCCAGCACGACGACCTCGCCACGCGTGTGCGAGATCATGGCCCGCTCGATGCCCGCGATACCGAGTGACGGTGTCGTGAGTCCCTCGCGCAGGTCGAACCCGTCGACGCCGAGAAGCATGCGGCCGGCGTGGAACCGGCTCACGAACTCGACGGCCGCCGGGCCGTCGACGACGTTGGAGCGGGGCCGGAACTGGCCGCCGAGGAGGATGACCTCGAGGCGCAGCCCGTGCGCTTCGGAGAGGGCACCGGCGTTGTGCGTGACGACCCGTGCCTCGAGCTCCGGGCTCACGTGACGCAGGACGCGGGCGGCGGTCGTGCCGGAGCTCAGGAAGACGGTCTCGCCGGGCTGGATCATGGCGGCCGCGGCGCGCGCGATGCGCTCCTTCTCCTCAGCGTGAGTCGCGACGTTCTCGACGTACTGCGGCTCCTCGGCCATGTGGCGCTTGAGGATGGCGCCGCCGTGGGTGCGTGAGAGCAGCCCCTCGGCCTCGAGACGCTCGAGGTCGCGCCTGATCGTCATCTCGGAGACGCGCAGGTCGTCGGACAGCGACGACACGCGCACGGCGCGACGTTCCTTCAAGAGCTCGACGATGCGCACGCGACGCTGAGCCGGGATCATCTCACGTGCCTCAGGGACTCCTGGCAACGACATCGGCTTCCCCGCCCTCCCGCGGCTGCGACGTTCGCACGAGGCGACCGACCGCTCATTCCGAACACAGTCGCACACATCATAGCACCCACCCGCGGCTGTCAAGTGTGACTTTGTGGGAGAACTCGGTTCTCTTTCGCGCGCCGATGTCCTAGTATCGCAAACGATACGACAGGCACAACGCTGCCGGCGCCGACCACAGGAGTTGCACGCTATGGCCAACAGGGACGAGCTCATCCAAGAGGCGATCGATTCGATCGTCAACTACGACGCGGCCGCCGCCGCCGATGTCGCCACGCGCGCGCTGGCCGCGGGCATGGCCCCCAACGAGATCGTCAACG
>DATIYD010000068.1:0-9373 GCA_035517975.1 Thermoleophilia bacterium
GCAGGCAGACAGTCGGTTTCCCACACTGTCAACAACGCCTATGACGAACACCAAGGTATCTCTTAGAAGAAGAGAGATAGTAAGGAGCCGGAATGAGATTCGCCTGTGATCGCACGACGCTCGTCGAGAAGCTGAGCATCCTGGCGCGCGGGGTCTCCACGCGTAGCGCCCTGCCGGTCCTCTCGGGCATCCTGCTCCAGGCCCGCGACGGCCGGCTCGACCTGTATTCGACCGACATGGAACTCTCGATCAAGGCGAGCATCGCCACCGCCGTCGAGACCGAGGGCGAGGCCGTCGTGCCGGCCCGTCTGTTCACCGACGTGGTGCGCAACATGGCCGCCGGCGAGATCCGCGTCGAAGGTGGCGAGGGGGTCGTCAAGATCCTCGCCGGCAAGGCGGCGTTCAGCCTCAACTCGTGGGTGGCCAGCGACTTTCCGCCGACGTCGTCGTTCGACATGAGTGAATCGTTCGCGGTCGGCACGGCGCCGTTCGTCGAGACGCTCGACAAGGTGGGCCGCGCCGCCTCGCGCGACGAGACCCGTCCCATCCTCACCGGCGTGCTCGTCACGATCGGCGCCGGCAAGCTCAAGATGGTGGCTACCGACAGCTACCGCCTGAGCGTCAAGGAGACGCCGCTCGAGGGCGGCCCGGCCGACGAGATCCAGGCCATCGTGCCGGTCAAGGCCCTGACCGAGGTGCAGCGCCTGGGCGCGGCGGTCGACGGCGGCGAGCTGCGTCTCGTCATCACCGAGAACCAGGCGCTGTTCGCGGTCGGCGACGTCTGGATCGCGACGCGCCTGATCGACGGCCAGTTCCCCAACTACCGCCAGCTCCTGCCCGAGAGCTTCGATCACGCCATCGAGCTCGACCGCGGCGAGCTGCTCGCCGTTACCCGACGCGTCAGCCTGCTCGCCCAGAAGAACACGCCGCTGCGCCTGCACTTCAGCGAGGGCAAGCTCACCATCCGGGCGGTCACGCAAGACGTCGGCCAGGCCGAAGAAGAGCTCGACGCGCCGTTCCACGGCGAACCGTTCGAGATCGGCTTCAACCCCCTGTTTCTCATCGACGGGCTCGAGGGCGTGGCCGGCGACACGGCGACGCTGAAGTTCATCAACCCGCTGCGGCCGGGCTTGGTCACGGGCGCCGACGAGTCGTTCGTCTACCTCATCATGCCCATCCGCCTGAGCAGCTGATCGACGTCGCGGTCAAGGGTCCCCTGGCGCTGGGGGCGTTCCTGAAGCTGGCCGGCGCGGCCCCTACCGGCGGCGAGGCGAAGCTGCTGATCCAGGGAGGTGAGGTCCGCGTGAACGGCGCGGTCGAACGCCGCCGCGGCCACCTGGTCGCGCCGCCCGACGTCGTGTCGCTGGGCGCCACGGAGTACCGCCTGTGTTCGTCTCCCGACTGAGGCTCGTCAACTTTCGCAGCTACCCCGACGCCACGGTCGAGTTCGCCCCCGGGCTCAACGTCATCGTCGGACGCAACGCCAGCGGCAAGACCAACCTCCTCGAAGGCGCGTGGTTCGCGCTGCGCGCGAGCTCGCCGCGCACGACCAAAGACGACAAGGCGGTGCGCTGGGGAGCCGGGTTCGCGCGTGCCGAGGCCACCGTCGCCGCCGGAGAGAGCGCCGACGCTCACACCTTCACGGTGGCCTACGCGCCGGGCCAGGCCAAGCAGGTGCGGCTCGACGGCGCCGACGTCGCCTCGCTCGACGAGCTGCGCCGGCACGGCGCGGTGTTCATCTTCGTGCCGGAGAGCCTGCTGCTGGTCAAGGGTAGCCCCGCCCGGCGGCGCGCCCACCTCGACGCCTTCGCGGCCGGCATCGACCCCGCCTACGACGCTGGACTGCGTGATCTGAATCTCGTGCTGAAGCAACGCAACGCCCAGCTCTGGCGGGTTCGCGAGGGGGCCGCGACCGACTCGCTCGACGCCTGGGACCGCCAGCTTGCCCGCGTCGCTCTTGCCTTCGAGGACCGGCGTCGCGCGGTCGTCGCGCGCCTCTCGGCGAGCTACCGGGACTTCGCCGCGGCGCTCGCTCCCGGCGGCGGCGAGTTCTCGCTGGCGCTCGTCTCGCAGCTCGACGAGCTTCCCGCGGCGGCGCCGTCGGCGGGCGGGTCGGACGAGGAGGCCTTCGTCGCGGCGCTGCGGGCGCGGCGCGGCGGCGAGATCGGCCGCGCCGTCTCGGGCTTCGGGCCGCACCGCGACGACCTGCGCTTCGCCGAAGAGAGCGCGCCACCGCCGGAGGGCGGGGCGGCGGCGCGCGACCTGCGGTTGTTCGGCTCGCAGGGCGAGCAGCGCGCCGCCGTGCTCGCCCTGTTGCTTGCGGAACGGGCCGTGGCCGCCGAGCTCACCGGCGACCTCGGCGCCCTGCTGCTCGACGACGTCATGAGCGAGCTCGACGACGCCCGGCGCCGGTTGCTCGTTGGGGCGCTCACCGCCGGCGGCCAGGCCATCATCACCACGACGAACCGGCTCTACTTCACGGCCGCCGAGCTGGCCAGCGCCAAGGTCATCGAGCTCACCGGTGGCGCCGCGGGACCCGATGCCTGAGTTCACCCGCCTGGGCGACATCCTGAACGCCGCGCTGGCGCGCGTCGCCGGCAGCGACGAGGGCCGCGCCTACCGCGCGTGGGCGCGGGCGGCCGGCGGCGACGTCGTCGCCGTCACTCGCCCGCGCCGCCTGTCGCGCGGCGTGCTCACCGTGGAGTGCGAGTCGTCGACGTGGGCCAACGAGCTCACCTATCTCTCGGCGGTGATCCTCGCGCGGCTGCAGGCCGACGATCCGCAGACACCCGTCAAGAGCCTGCGCTTCGTGGTCGGCCGCCCCCACCGCGCGCTCGACGACGACGAGGGCCGCGACTGAGGCTCGTTCGCTCGCGACAGGAGTGCACCCTTGCGCGGCGAAGTACTCTGATGACCGACAAGCGCGCGCAAGCGCGCCGCGAGGAGGGACCGCATCGACCCAGCCGCCGCCCGCCGCGCTCCCGTCGCCGGGGCTCACCGACCGGCCGGCCCGGCCGGCCCGCTTTTGTCACCCGCCGGCCGCCGGAAAAAGCGCAATTTGCGGCAATTTCAGGCGTCGATTCCCTTCTCCTCAGGCTCTACTGATGGTATAATCAGAGGCGTTCCGACCCCGGCTTTCTCACCCGCTCGAGCAACGTCGCCGGTTCGCCCTGCCATAGGTGAGGTGTAGTGACCGCAAGACAGCGTTACGACGCACAAGACATCACGGTTCTCGAGGGCCTCGACCCGGTCCGCGAGCGTCCCGGCATGTACATCGGCTCCACCGGGCCGCGCGGGCTGCACCACCTGGTCTACGAAGTCGTCGACAACTCGGTCGACGAAGCGCTCGCCGGCTACGCCGACAGCATCACCGTCACGATCCAGCCCGACAACTCGGTGGTCGTGGTCGACGACGGGCGCGGCATCCCGGTGGGCATCATGCCGCAGTACGGCAAGTCGGCCGCCGAGGTCGTGCTCACCATGCTGCATGCCGGCGGCAAGTTCGGCGGCGCCGGCTACAAGGTGTCCGGCGGCCTGCACGGTGTCGGCGTCTCCGTCGTGAACGCGTTGTCCGAGTGGCTCGAGCTCGACATCTACGTCGACGGCTTCCACTGGCACCAGCGCTTCGAGCGGGGCGTGCCGGTCGCGCCCCTCGAAAAGCTCGAGAAGCGCGACAAGAACGCGCCGACCGGCACCACCGTGTCGTTCCTGCCAGACCCCGATGTCTTCGAAGAGGTCGAGTACGACTACCGTGTGCTGGCGCAGCGTCTGCGCGAGACGGCCTTCCTCACCAAGAACCTCCGCATCGAGCTCATCGACGAGCGCGCCGAGGGCGAGACCACGGTGTTCCAGTACGCCGGCGGCGTGCGCGACTTCGTCGACTACATCAACCGCGACAAAGACCCGGTCCACCGCACGGTGATCTACTTCGAGAACGAGACCCCCGACGGTCAGGTCGAAGTCGCCATGCAGTGGAACTCGTCGTACAACGACTCGATCTTCACGTTCGCCAACAACATCAACACCACCGAGGGCGGCGCGCACCTTTCGGGTTTCCGCGGCGCGCTCACCCGCACGATCAACGACTACGCCCGCCAGAAGGGCCTGCTCAAGGAGAAAGAGGAGAACCTCTCCGGCGAAGACGTGCGCGAGGGTCTCACGGCGATCGTCTCGGTCAAGCTCAAGAACCCGCAGTTCGAGGGCCAGACCAAGACCAAGCTGGGCAACACCGAGATCCGCACGCTGGTCGAGACCACGGTCAACGCCAAGCTCGCCGAGTTCCTCGAAGAGCACCCCGCCGAGGGCCGCCAGATCGTCGACAAGTCCGTCACGGCGGCGCGGGCGCGCAGCGCCGCGCGCAAGGCGCGCGACCTCACGCGCCGCAAGGGGCTGCTCGAAGGCTCCACGCTGCCCGGCAAGCTGGCCGACTGCTCCATCCGCGACCCGCACCTCTCCGAGCTCTACCTGGTCGAGGGCGACTCGGCCGGCGGCTCGGCCAAGCAGGCTCGCGACCGCAGCTTCCAGGCCATCCTGCCGCTGCGCGGCAAGATCATCAACGTCGAGAAGGCGCGCATCGACAAGATGCTGCAGAACAACGAGATCCTCACCATGATCAGCGCCATGGGCACCGGCATCGGCGACGAGTTCGACCTCGAGCAGGCGCGCTACCACAAGATCATCATCATGACCGACGCCGACGTCGACGGCTCGCACATCCGCACGCTCATCCTCACCTTCCTGTTCCGCCACATGACGGCGCTGGTCGATGCCGGCTACGTCTACATCGCCCAGCCGCCGCTCTACCGGCTGAAGCAGGGCAACCAGGAAACCTACATCCACAAAGAGGCGCAGCTCGAAGAGATCCTGCTGCGCGGACGCCTCGAGCAGATCAAGGTCGAGAACACCGACACCGGCTTCAACTTCTCCGAGACCAAGTACCAGCGCTTCCTCAAGCTCTTCAGCGAGTACGAGGGCTGGGTCAAGAAGCTCAAGAGCCAGTTCGGCGGCGAGCTCGTCGACTGGCTCAAGAACGGCCCCACGATCGAGGCCGACGTCCCCACCTTCGCGGCCCTGGTCGAAGCGCTGCGGTCCGACATCGACAAGCGCTACGTCATCAGCGTGCTCGCCGCCGACGACGAGACCGAGATCGTCGACACCCGGCTCGTCGAGCGCAAGAGCGGCCTGGCGGCCAACCTGCGGATCCCCTTCGCGGCCCTCTCCGGGCGCGAGTTCCACAGCCTCAGGCGTGTGCACGAGCGCGTTCGCGAGATGGTCGGCCGGCCGCCCTTCACGCTGCGCTTCGGCAACCGCAAGGCCGATGCCTCGAGCTACGAAGACCTGCGCGTGCAGATCGTCGAGCTCGTCAAGGAGGGCATCCAGCTGCAGCGCTTCAAGGGCCTCGGCGAGATGAACCCCGACCAGCTCTGGGAGACGACCATGAACCCCATGAGCCGCACGCTGCAGCTCGTCTCCATGGAAGACGCGCAGGCCGTCGACGAGGTCTTCACCATGCTCATGGGCGACAAGGTCGAGCCGCGCCGCGATTTCATCGAGAAGAACGCCAAAGAAGTCCGCTTCCTCGATGTGTGATGACTGACGAACTGCAGACACTCGAAGGCAAGATCGAGCCCATCCAGCTCGAAGACGAGATGCGCTCGTCGTTCATCGACTACGCCATGAGCGTGATCGTCGACCGGGCCCTGCCCGACGCGCGCGACGGTCTCAAGCCCTCGCAGCGGCGCATCCTGGTGGCCATGAACGACCTCGGCCTGGCGCCAACCAAGCAGCACCGCAAGTGCGCCAAGATCGCCGGCGACACCTCAGGTAACTACCATCCCCACGGCGAGTCGGTCATCTACCCGACCCTCGTGCGCATGGCCCAGGATTTCAACATGCGCTACCCGCTGGTCGACGGCCAGGGCAACTTCGGCTCGGTCGAAGGCGACTCGCCGGCAGCCATGCGCTACACCGAGGCGCGCTTCAGCCGTATCGCCGTCGAGATGCTGCGCGACATCGACGCCAACACCGTCGACTGGATGCCCAACTACGACGAGACTCGGCGCGAGCCCACCGTCCTGCCCAGCCGCGTGCCCAACCTCATGGTCAACGGCTCGAGCGGCATCGCCGTCGGCATGGCGACCAACATCCCGCCGCACAACCTGGGCGAGGTGGTCGACGCCATCGCCACCCTGATCGACGACCCCGACGCGAGCGCCGACGACCTCATGGCGCACATCACCGGTCCCGACTTTCCCACCGGCGGGGTCATCCTCGGCACGGCCGGCATCAAAGAGGCCTACCGTACGGGGCGCGGACGCATCCGCGTGCGCGCCAAGGCCCACACCGAGCAGCTCAAGGGCAATCGCACGGCCATCATCGTCACGGAGCTGCCCTACCAGGTCAACCGGGCGGCCCTCATCGACAACATCGTCGATCTGGTGAAGACCAAGAAGATCTCCGAGATCTCCGACCTGCGCAACGAATCGGACCGCTCCGGCATGCGCCTCGTCATCGAGCTCAAGCGCGACGCCATCCCCATGGTGGCGCTCAACAAGCTCTACAAGCACACCCAGATGCAGACCACCTTCGGCGTCATCAACATCGCCCTGGTCGGCGGGGTGCCGCGCACGCTCACGCTGCCCGAGATGCTCAAGGCCTACATCGCCTTCCAAAAAGAGGTCGTGATCAGGCGGACCAAGTTCGAGCTCGACAAGGCCGAGACTCGCGCCCATATCCTCGAAGGTCTGCTCGTCGCCCTCGACAACCTCGACCAGATCATCGCGATCATCCGCCGCGCGGCCGACGTCGAAAGCGCCCGTGAGGCTCTCATGGACACCTTCGAGCTCACCCAGCCGCAGGCCCAGGCGATCCTCGACCTGCGCCTGCAGAAACTCACCAGTCTCGAGCGCGACAAGGTCAAAGAAGAGCATCTCGGCCTGCTGTCGCGCATCCGCGAGCTGCGCGAGCTGCTGGGCGACGAAGATGCCATCTACGGCGTCATCAAGAGCGAGCTGGGCGAGCTCAAGCGCCTCTACAACGACGATCGGCGCACCGAGATCGTGCCCGACGAAGGCGACTTCGACATCGAAGACCTGATCGCCGAGCAGCAGATGGTGATCACGGTCACCAAGACGGGCTACGTCAAGCGCCTGCCCACGGCCACCTACCGCCAGCAGAAGCGCGGTGGTGTCGGCATCGCCGGCATGGACCTGAAAGAAGAAGACGAGGTCGAGCACCTCTTCATCACGAGCACCCATCACTTCCTGCTGTTCTTCACGAGCGTCGGCAAGGTCTACCGGATCAAGGTCCACGAACTGCCCGAAGCCGGCCGCAACGCCCGCGGCAAGCATCTCTCGAACCTGCTGCCGCTGCGCCAGGACGAACGGGTCTGCGCCGTCATCAACACGCGCAACTTCGACGTCACCGAGGGCAAGTTCCTCATGTTCTGCACGCGCAAGGGCATCGTCAAAAAGACACTGTTCGGCTCGTACAACACGCCGCTCAAGTCCGACGGCATCATCGCCATCGATATCCGCGACGGCGACGAGCTGATCGCGGTGCGCAACACCACGGGCGACGACGACCTGCTCATGGTGAGCCGCCTCGGTCAGGGCATCCGTTTCCACGAGAGCGACGTGCGCCCGACCGGGCGCAACACTTCGGGCGTGCGCGGCATGCGCCTGCGCAAGGGCGACGAGCTCATCAGCATGGACATCGCCCGCGACGACTCCGACCTGTTCCTGGTGACCGACAACGGCTACGGTAAGCGCACGCCGATCATGGATTGGCGCGTGCAGGGCCGCGGCGGTCAGGGTGTCATCGCCATCAGGCTCACCGACCGCAAGGGCTACCTCGTCGGGGTGCGCATGGTGCGCGACAACCACGAGATCATGCTGCAGAGCCGCGAAGGCGTCATGATCCGCATGGCCGCGGCCGACATCAGCCGGCAAGGCCGTACCGCGACCGGCGTGCGTGTCATGAACATGCGCGAGGGCGACGTCGTCAGCGCGATCGCCCGCATGGTGGTGTCCGAATCGGGCGCCACCGACGAGGAGATCGACGCCGAGTGACAGAGGGCGGCGGGCCACAGACACAGGCCGCCACGACACCCGACGCCGCCGCAGAGTCGGCGGCGCCCGCGCGGCGCCCGCGGGTGTTCAGCGGCATCCAGCCGACCGGCGCGCTCCACCTCGGCAATTACCTCGGCGCCATCCGCAACTTCGTCGCCATGCAGGAGACCCACGACTGCGTCTACTGCGTGGTCGACCTGCACGCCATCACGGCCCGTCAGGCCAAGGCCGACCTCAAGCGCAACACGCTCGACACGGCGAACATGTTCCTGGCGGCCGGCATCGACCCGCAGCGCTCGATCGTCATCGTGCAGTCGCACGTGGCGCAGCACTCCGAGCTCGCCTGGATCCTCAACACCGTGGCCTACATGGGCGAGCTGAGCCGCATGACCCAGTTCAAGGACAAGACCCGCGGCGGCGAGACCGAGAGCATCGGCGTCGGTGTGTTCGACTATCCCGTGCTGATGGCGGCCGACATCCTGCTCTACCGGTCCGACGCCGTGCCGGTCGGCGACGACCAGAAGCAGCATGTCGAGCTCACCCGCGACCTCGCCGAGCGCTTCAACAACGCCTTCGGCAAGACCTTCGTGGTGCCCGAGCCGATCATCCGCACCGAGGGCGCCCGCATCATGGGACTCGACGATCCCGACAAGAAGATGAGCAAGAGCGCCGACTCCGCCTACAACTACATCGCGCTGACCGACTCACCCGACGAGATCCGCCGCAAGATCAGACGGGCGGTGACCGACTCGGGCGCCGAGGTGCGGGTCGGACCCGACAAGCCGGCGCTCACCAACCTGCTCACCATCTACAGCGTGCTGTCCGGCCAGAGCATCGAGGCCCTCGTCGAACGCTACGAGGGCAGCGGCTACGCCGTCTTCAAGAACGATCTCGCCGAGGTCGTGGTCGAGTCGCTGGCCCCGTTCCAGCGGCGCATGGCCGAGCTGGCCGCCGACAAGGGGTTCACCCTCGACGTGCTGCGCGACGGCGCCGAACGCGCCACGGCGATCGCCGAGCGCACCATGCAGCGCGTGCGCGACCGCATGGGGTTCGTCTCGCGGCCCTAGCTTGCGTGGCCCGGCCGGCGAGCCGTGCCGCTCCGACTCCAGCGCCGCCCTCGCTTCGCCTTCGCTCCGATTGGAGCGCCGCTTCGCCCGACTCTGCTCCGCGCCCGATCCGGCTCTAGCGACGCGCCGCCGCCGCGGCCCAGGCCGCGAAGCGCCACGGCGTGTAGAGCTCGTAGAGGAGCCGGCCGGGATGCGGCGGCCGCGAGTAGTCGTGGGCGGGGGGGGGGGGGGCGGGCG
>DATIYD010000069.1:0-7835 GCA_035517975.1 Thermoleophilia bacterium
CCAGGGCGACGAGCAGGACTGGTACGGCGAAGAGACCCTCGACATCGAGGCGGTGCACGGCATGGCGCCCGGCGCCCGCATCGTCTACTACGGCGCCCTCACAAGCCAGGACACCGACATGGACGCCGCCCTCAACTGGGTCGTCGACCACCACGCCGCGCAGATCGTCAGCAACTCCTACGGCGACTATGGCGAAGACCTGCCGGCCGACCAGATCAAGGCCGAGCGCGCGATCTTCATCCAGGCGGCCGTCGAGGGCATCGGCCTCTACTTCTCGTCGGGCGACGACGGCGACGAGGTCGTCAACCTCGGCTATCGCACGACCGACTCGCCGGCTTCGAGCCCCTGGGTCACGGCCGTCGGTGGTACATCGCTGGGCGTCGGAGCCCACGACAACTACCTCTTCGAGACCGGCTGGGGCACCAGCAAGAGCACGCTGACCAATGGCGCCTGGGTGCCCGATCCGCCCGGTGACTACCTCTACGGCGGCGGCGGTGGCACCAGCCAGCTCTTCGGCGAGCCCTGGTACCAGCGGCGGGTCGTGCCGAGCGCGATCAGCCACTACTTCTCGTCGACGACGCCCGGACGCGCGGTGCCCGACGTCGCCATGGACGGCGACCCCACCACCGGCATGCTTGTGGGCGAGACGCAGACCTGGCTCGACGGCAGCGTCTCCTACGACACGTACCGCATCGGCGGCACGAGCGTCTCGTGCCCGCTGTTCGCCGGCCTCATGGCACTCGCCGATCAGCGCGCCCACCACGCGCACGGCTTCGCGAACCCGCTGCTCTACTCGCTCGCGGGCTCTCGTGCCTACCACGACATCGTCGACCCGAAGACCACCATGGCCGCCGTGCGGGTCGACTACGACAACGGCGAGTCCGCAACCGACGGCGTCACCCTGACGCTGCGCACCATGAACCAGACCGGCACGCTCCACACGATCCCCGGCTACGACGACGTGACCGGCGTGGGCACACCGCGTGGCGCGTACTTCCTGGCGGGGTTGAGCAGGCCCTGGTTCCTGCACCACCGCTGACGTGCTGATCTGACAGCCTGACCGCGACGAGGCGGCGGCCCCTCAAAGAGAGGGGCCGCCGCCTCGTCGTTCGCTACGATCGCCGCGCGTCGGCGTGCCGCCCGCGGGCGGCGGGCTGACTACGGGAGCCAGGGGGGACGTTCCGTGGGCGCGACCATGGCCTGTCCCGGCAGCGCGATGGGGACCGGCCGAAGAGCCGGCGTCTGCAAGGGCCGGGCGGGCGGTGCCACTCGAGCGGCGTGCGCCGGCTGCTCGGCGTGCGCCAGCTGGTCGGCTTGCGCGGGCGGAGCGGCTTGCGCGGGCGGAGCGCCTTGATCGACCTTTGCCGACGCCGCAACGACGACCAGGCCGTTGTCGATCATCGACACGCCGAGGAACATGGCGAGCTCCTTGTCGGCGCTTCGGTCGCGCGACACCGGCAGGCTCAACGAGTAGCGCGGCGACGAATCGCGCTCGCGATCGAGCAGCACGGTCGAGCCGTCGGTGAGCACGAGCGACGAGGTGGCGTCGCGATCGGTCCGCCTGCCGTGCTGGTCGCGATGCTCCGAGATGAACTCGCGGTAGGCGATGCGGTCGATCGTGGCGATGTCCACCGACCGTTCCCCGGCGGCGGCCAGCGACCGCCAGGCGATCGAGACCGTTCCGATCGAGCGGTCGGCGACCACCGTCAGGCGTCTGGCCGTGACCAGTTCGTAGATGCCGACGCCCGCGATCGGCAGGCAGGCGAGCAACCCCAGGGTGGCGCCATGGCGCAGGCAGATGACGGCGCCGACGAGCCCCATCGCGATGACGACGCACCCCGTGACCATCTGCTGGAGCGGCGAGCCCGTCAGGACCATGCGGGACTGCGACTGTTCTGTGACCTTCATCGGCTCTCCCTTGTACCGGACGATCACTCGCGCATTCCTATCGGCAGGCTGCGCGCGCGAGTGTAGGGTTGCCTCATGGACCGGGGGCGACCATGAGCAGGCTCGAGGTGGGCGTCGCCCTGACGCGCCGACTCGACGCGACGGGCGCCTCGGTCGACCTGCTCCAGGTCACCGCGCGCAACTTCGAAGCACCGATCACGCTGAGCGGATGCGCCGTGCTGCTGCCGCTCGGTCTGCGGATCTACTCCGATCCGCCCGAGCTCGAGTATCCGTTCATCCTCGATACCGGCGCCCAGTGCAGCGACGTCTTCGACTGCAGAGCGGTGGCCGCCCAGGCGCGCGATTTCGGCTACCCGGGCAGAGTCCGGCTGGAGGCGATGTTCGTCGCGAGTCCTGGTCTCGTCGTTTCGAGCCTCATCGCGCCGGCCGCCGCGGGCGAGCACCGCAGCGGATCGTTCACCTTCGAGGTCGACCGCTGGCCGTGAGACCGGCCCGTCAGGCCCGGCCGGAAGGCGGCGCCGCCGGAGGGTTGGACAGCGCCGCCGCCAGCCGGTCGAACACCGCCTCGTCGTCGGGGTGGCGGGCGCAGAGCGCGCGCAGCTCGTCGAGCAGCGCCTGGTAGCGGGGCCAGTCGTCGTCCCAGCGCGCCCGGGTGAGGTCGTCGCTGAGCGCGGCGCTCAGTTGCTCGCAGACCGTGATGTCCGCCGGAGCCTGGGCGCTGAGCGCGCGGAGCTCCTTGAGCAGCGCCTCGCCCGAGGCCCGGTCTCCTTCCCAGATCGCGCGCGTCACCCCGAGAGCCAGCGCCGCGCCGAAGCGTTCGCGCACCGCGGCGTCGCCGGGATGCTCGCCCGACAGCCGGCGTAGCGTCTGCAGGAGGCTGTTGCGCCGGGCGCGATGCCGTTCGTGGAAGGCCTGCTCCACGGCGTCGAGCAGGGCCACGGCCAGCTGTTCGCGGACCAGGGCGTCGCCGGGATGCTCGCTCGAGAGCGCCCGCAGCTCGTCGATCAGCGAGTCGCGGCACGCCTGGTCGGCTTCGTCGCAGGCCTCGTCGATCCCGTTGACCAGAGCCACGGCCAGATGTTCGCGTACCATGGCGTCGCCCGGGTGGTCGACACACAACGCGCGCAGCCCCTTCAGCAGGGCGTCGCGGCTGGTGCGGTCCTTCAGCCGGCAGGCCTGGCCCACGCTGTCGGCCAGCGCCTCGCCCAGGTGCTCGCAGACGGCCGTGTCGCGGGGGTGACCGGCGCAGAGCCGGGCGAGCTCCTCGAGCAGGGCGTCGCGACGGCTCAGATCGCCTTCCCGAAAAGCCGTACGCGCGGCGCCGGCGAGCGCGACGGCCAGCAGCTCGCGAGCCTTCTCGTCGTCACGGTGACTCTCGCGCAGCCGGCGCAGCTCGCCGAGCAGGTCGTCGCGGACGGTCCGATCCTCGGCCTGATCGGCCGAGCACACCGCACTCGCGAGCGTCAGGGCGACGAGGGCGACGGCGCTCGGACACCGGCGCGCCGTCTCGGCCGCTTTGCCGCGGACGGGATGCGAGCCGGCGGGCGTGCTCCATGAGGGGAACAGGGTGGCCGCACACGCGCAGACCGTGAGCAGCTCGCCCTTGAGCTGAAGCTCGTCACGATGGTCGTGCACCGCGGCGAGCGCGGCGGCGAAGAGATAGCTCTCCCAGCCGAAGTCGCGGACGTGCTCGGCGAGCCTGGGGACGAGGCGCTTGACCTCGCTTCGCGCCACCGTTCGAAGAACGCCGCCGTCGTCGTCGAGCCAGGTCCGCCTGGCGGCGTCGTGCCGCGTCTCGTGGCCGTAGCCGGGCACGCTGGCGTCGCACCCCTCGGCGGCCTCGAGCACGCCGCGCGCGCACAGCGCCTGCACGGCATCGTGCTGCACGCCGTCGAGCAGGACGGGGGAGAGGGAGCGCCAGGTCTCGTCGTCGTTCATCCGCGGCAGGATGGCGAGGCCCGCCAGGAAGCCGGCGGTGCGCACCCCTTCGCGGCACTGCTCCAGGAACCGGGGGCGCAGATCGGGGTACACGCCGTGCCGGGCATCGTCGGCGAGCCGTACGAGCTCATCGGGTGTCTCGGGCGCGGCCTCGAGCCACGTGTGGAGGATGCCCGGCAAGCCGTCAAGGAGCTCGAGGATCGCCGCCTGCTCGACCTCGCGGGCGGCCGGCACCCGGCTGGCCAGGTAGTCGGCCAGACGTCGTTGCTCGGCGACCTCGCGCAAGTCGAGGCGGCCCAGCTCGCGCACGGTCGTCCTGGGGCCGCCGGCCGAGCCGATCAGGCGCTGCCGAGACTCTTCGTCGAACGGCTCGTGCGTGGTGACGCCGAGGACGACATGACAGCCGGGTCGTCGGGCGTGACCGAGCAAGCTGCGGATGGCGTCTATCCCCGGGGCGAACAGGCTCCGCTCCCAGGCGTCGAGGACCAAGACGAGCGGGTGGGGGCTTGCCGTCGCCAGGAACGCGGCGAGACTCAGCGCCTCGTCTGTTGTCAGCTGCGTCGGCTCCAGGGCGACCGAGCTCACGGTCGTGGCGCCGCCCTGGGCCGCGTCGACGACCATGCGAAGCGGGGCGGGGAGGACGACCGCCAGGATCCCGGGCGACACGCCGTCGAGGATGCCGAGCCGGTTCTCTTTGGCCTCGTCGATCAGGACAGCCAGCTTGTCGGAGGCGGCGGCCTGTGCGTAGGCGTCCCTCAGGGCGAGCAACACGAGGTCGCAGTGCCTGCCGGTCGACTCCGCATAGCCCACGATGAAGCCGCGCTCGACGAGCCGGGAGCGAGTCTCTGCGAGCAGGCGCGTCTTGCCGATCTGCGGAGGCCCGGGGATGATCGTGAGGCCGGGTGTCTGTGCCTGCTCAAGGAGAGCGTCGAGGTCGTCCTGCCGACCGAAGAACGGTCGGTCCGCCTTCGCTGCGCTGGTTGAGGTTGAAGCCCCGGCCATGGCCGCTTCACCCTCTCTCCTGCACGACGTTCCACGTTCATGGTAGGTCCAAAGCGCGGTGGGCGCCACGCCCCTCGCCGTTGGCCGCCGCCGCCTGGCCATCCGGTCGGTTCGAGA
Source organism: Thermoleophilia bacterium (assembly GCA_035517975.1). Lineage (GTDB taxonomy): Bacteria > Actinomycetota > Thermoleophilia > UBA2241 > UBA2241 > Bog-752. The sequence continues at coordinate 4,966 of DATIYD010000069.1, forward strand.
CCCAATGCCGTGGCCATCTGGGTCGGTCTCGACTATACAGGCCACGTGGAACAGATCGGCACCGAGGGCGTCTGCCAGCGGCACACTCCTGCGACCTATTGGGCTTGGTATGAGCTGTATCCGGCACCCCCAGTGCGGACCAAGGTGACGATTCGACCGGAAGATCAGCTTGGGGCGACCGTGGTCAGGCTGGACACGGATCGCTTTCGACTGACGCTCATCAACGCCACGACCGGCGCGCAGTTTTCAACCGTCCAGATAGCGAAGGGGGTCGGCAACACGCACGGCACCATCGTCGCCGAGGAACCGTCATTCAGCGACATGGACCTCGCTGGCTTCGACCCGATTCACTTCACGAGATGCGCTTTCAACGGCAAGTCTATCGTCGGCGTCCGGTTGATTTCGTTCGACATCGAGTCCGATGGCGGGAGCGTGGAGACGACAACATCTGAAGTGGCGGCCAACGGAAGCGACTTCACGGTGACGCGCCGGTAGGAAGTCGCGGGAAGGGGTACGCGTTCTTCCCCGGCCGCGTCCCCACTTCGCGCGACCCTCACCCGCGACTACCGGTCGCCGGGCTAGTGCCGGAATCCTCGGTTCGACGGGCCGGGAGCGCGAGCCGGGCGCAGCCCGGCGAGCGCGGCTGGCATAGCTGTGCACGTTCGCGCCAGTTTCGGGGTGCCTTTCCACTATCCCACCACGCGGTTGACCGCCGCCCGTCGCCCCGGATAGCATCAGGCCCGCACTCACCACCCCCATCACGACCTCGGAGGCGGCGACGAAACCGGATTTCACCGAGCTCACGCCCGTCCAGGTCGACCAGCCTCCTCCCGCCTGACCGCCTTCGGCGCGCCCTTTCTGCGGCCGCGCCGCCCCGCAAGCTGAAGCAGTGCGGCGGTCGCCACCGGCGACAGCACTGATCGCTCTCGTGCTCTCCAACGGCCGAACGCCGCCGCCGCCTTCGTATGCTTGCATCGACGATATCCAGGTAGTCATCGATTCACGAGGCCATGGAGGCACCATGATCAAGGTAGTGGAGTGGGGCACGGGCGAAATGGGGCAGGGGCTCCTCAAGTTCATCCTCGACCGCCCGAAGGACATCGAGCTCACGGGCTGCATCGTCACCAACCCCGCCAAAGAGGGCAAGACCGTCGGCGAGTTGCTCGGCCGCCCGTGCGACGTCAAGATGACGACCGACTTCGAGAAGGTGCTGGCCACCAAGCCCGACGTCGTGTGCATCAACACCCAGTCCAACCTGAACGAGGTCGAGCCGCAGATCGTGCCGGCCGCCAAGTCGGGCGCCGACGTCATCTGCATCGCCGAGAAGCTCGCCTACCCGTGGGCCAGCGACCCCGCGCGCGCCGACCTGTTCGACCGCGTCGCCAAAGAGAACGGCGTCTCCATCCTGGGCACCGGTATCAACCCCGGCTTCATGCTCGACGCCCTCATCGTCATGTGGAGCTCGATCTGCATGCGCGTCGACAGCATCGAGGCCTCGCGCGTGAACGACCTCTCGCCCTTCGGCCCCACCGTCATGACCGGCCAGGGCGTGGGCACCACGGTCGAGCAGTTCGAGAAGGGCGTCGCCGACGGCAGCATCGTGGGCCACATCGGCTTCCCCGAGTCGATCATGCTGATCGCCAAGGCCCTCGGCTGGAAGATCGACCGCATCGAGGAGACCCGCGAGCCCATCGTCACCAAGGTCGAGCGCTCCACGCCGCACGTCAAGGTGCCGGCCGGCTGGGTCGCCGGTTGCAAGCAGGTGGGCAAGGGTTACATCGGTGATGAGCTCAAGATCCACCTCATCCATCCGCAGCAGATCCACCCCGAGCTCGCCGACCAGGACACGGGCGACTACATCAAGATCGTCGGCGATCCCAACGTGAACATGGCCAACACCCCCGAGATCCCGGGCGGCAAGGGCACCTACGCGAGCACCGGCAACTACATCCCGCTGATGAAGGCGGCGCCGGCCGGCATGCTGACCGTCGTCGACATGCCGCTGCCGCGGTTCCTGGCTCCCACCAAGTAAGAAGGAAGGACCGCATGACTGAGAACCAGCAAGCCCAGCCGGGCGACTGGGTCGAGGTCGAGTGTGTGCTGCTCGAGCCCGCCGACAGGTCAGCCAACCTGCCGGCGGAGACCGCCGAGAAGCCGCTGATGATGTGGGTCAAGGGATTCGCCGAGGGCCGCGCGGCCCTCGGCGAACCCGTCACGGTCGAGACCATGACGGGTCGCAAGGTCGCCGGCACGCTGTCGGCGATCAATCCCGGCTACTTCCACACCTTCGGCGAGCCCATCCCCGAGCTCGTGCACATCGGCAAGGACCTGCGCGCCCAGCTTGCCGCCTCTCGCGCGGCCGAGAGCGCCTCGCAGAGCGGAGGTGCCTGATGGCCACCAAGTTCGACGCCATCATGGCCCGCCGCGGCGAGATCATGCGCCGCGCCCTGGGCATGGACTACAGCGAGTTCGAGCTGTCGCCCATAGCCTTCGACTACGAGCGCATGATGAGCGCCGGCGGCTACAGCCTCGACGACATCGTCGAGATCCAGACCAAGGCCGGCGTGGGCCACACGCCCATGCTCGAGCTGCGCAACCTCACCGACCTCGTGCGCTCCACCTGCGAGGCCGGCAGGGGCGCCCGCATCTTCGTCAAGGACGAGGCCGCCAACCTGGCCGGCGCCTTCAAGGACCGCCGCGCCAGCGTTTCCATCCACGTCGCCCGCGAGAAGGGCTACGAGGGCGTGATCGCCGCCACCTCGGGCAACTACGGTGCCGCCGTGGCCAGCCAGGCGGCTCGTGCCGGCCTGAAATGCATCATCTGCCAGGAGACCTACGACAGCCGCAAGATCGGCCAGCCCGAGATCGTC